>JALYZZ010000248.1 GCA_030948675.1 Bacteroidota bacterium
GCATCAGCATTATCGATCATCCTGCTAATCCTAACTATCCCACTTTTTGGCACGCCAGGGGCTACGGTTTATTTGCGGCAAACCCGCTGGGAGAGAAGGTGTTTACAAACGGAAAGTCTGCAAAAAATCTCACACTTAAGCCAGGAGAAGCTGTGACGTTCCGTTATCGGATTTTAATAGAAGAAGGAAATAAAACAACCCCCGCTACTGAGTTGAATAAACTAGCGGATGAGTTTGCCAAAAGTAGGTAATCATCACCGTTTGTCTATTCCCGGATATTTTAAATGCAGAAGCCTTACTTAAGCGAGTAAGGCTTCTCATTTACAATATCTACCAGAGTCTACGCCACGAGCATTTCTCGATTATACTTATTCCTGTATTCCAGCGGCGATAAGCCGGTTATCTTTCTAAAGCTCACTCTAAAAGCTTTTGGATCTGTATATCCAACTTTATACATCGCCTCATTTACGTTGTCGCGTGTTGACTCAAGTGTCATTTTCGCAGCTTCTATTTTTACGCGCTGTATGTATTCTGCAACAGTATTGTCGGTTGCCTTTTTAAACCTCCGTTCAAAATTTCTGCGACTAATGGCAAACATTGACGTTAGCCTGTCTATACTAATTTTATCCTGATAATTTTTTTCTATAAACTCCTGCGCCTGCCTTATAGGCTCATCTTCATGGTTCTTCTGCCCTTGGAAAATTACGAACGATAATTGGTCTTTGCGTTCTATCTCTATTGCAAATACTTTAGCTGTCAGCACTGCTATTTCGCGGCCGGCATGCTTCTCTATCAAATATAAAATGAGGTTGAGGTACGAGAAAGCTCCTCCGCTAGAATAGATGCCATGCTCATCAGTTATAATCTTTTCCGTTACCAGTTTTACATCCGGAAATAATTGCCTGAAACCCGCCTCTGCTAACCAGTGAGTAGCGCACTTTCTACCTTTTAAAAGTCCTGTCGAGGCGAGCAAAAAAGCACCTAAACAAAGGCTTGCTACTTCCGCTCCACCCTTGTATTGTTCTATTATCCAGGGAATAAAATCTTTATTGTTTTCTATCGCAGCAGCAGGCTCGCCATCAATAGCAGGTATAATGATAAGATCAGTCTTTTTTACATCATCAAGCAATAGGTCGGTATTGGCTGTAAAGCAGCCGCCGCTTAACGGGGTCTCTTTGGCAAGCCCTACCAGTTCAACTTTAAATATCGGCGGTGCCCCTTTCGTTTTAAAAAACTCATTCACCTGGCTAAACAACATGCGGGTGCCCTCGAGGCTTCCTAAAATAGCTCCTTTTGGTACAAGGATAGATATGTGTTTCATGCATCAAATCTATATAAACTATTTGTCGTAAACAACCCTTAGATTGTCGTGTCCGCACCTGTTAGAAGATAGATAAAGACAGTAAGTTTGTATCGAAATTTTTCAACTACAAACCAAACTATAGCACACAATGTTTAAAAATACCAAGGCTTTCAGCGGCTTTTCTGTAAATGATTTACAGCAAGCAAATGATTTTTATAGTAAGGTGCTTGAACTTGACGTAATCCATAACCCGATGGGTATTTTGGAATTGAAGATTGCAGGCGGCCAAAAAATTATTATTTATCCAAAGCCAAACCATGTACCTGCCACTTTTACGATTCTCAATTTTCCCGTTGATAATATAGACAATGCTGTCGACGAACTTGCAGGTAAAGGAGTAAAATTTGAGCAATATCAAGGTCAAATTAAAACAGACGCAAAAGGCATTTGCAGAAGCCCTGTCGGACCGTGGATAGCCTGGTTCAAAGATCCTGCCGGCAATCTACTGTCCGTGCTTGAGGAAAAGTAATGTTAGAATATGCATGTTCATTAAATAAATTTCTTTTCGCAGTTTAAAGCGTACTTGTATAGTAAACTTTTTTGTTAGGGATGAAGTAAAACCAAAGCATATGACAACACCAAATGTAGATACCGTGCACTTGATACAAACATTTGATACAACAACCCAACAATTGCTACGCGCTATTGCATCGTTTTCTGAAAGTCAGTTTCATTCAATTCCTTTTGAAGCCAGTTGGACACCAGCCCAGGTATATGAACACATTATTAAATCAAACAAATCTATTGTCAAAGCCCTTACTGGTACCGGAGTATTAACATCCCGACGGCCAGACGAACGAGCATTGGAAATAAAGGAGCTGTTCTTAAGTACAACCAACAAATTTCTATCGCCACAATCTGTTTTTCCTACGTTAGGTAATTTGGAAAAGGAAGAAGTTACTGAGCGTTTAAAAGAACTGGCAGCACATCTTAATTTGCTTATTTCAACTATAAATCTTTACGAAACGGTTACGATACCAGGTTTTGGACAGTTGACAAAACTTGAACTCTTGCACTTTATTATTTATCATTCGCAAAGGCATTTACGGCAGTTACAAAATATGTTAGAAACAAATATCGCCGGCCAGCAAACAGGTTCATAAATAATGTTTCAAATTGTATCTCGAAAATAAAAATGATGATTGGAAGCGAGCTCCATCCTTCAACTTTAATTTTATAATTAAAAAAAATGAAAATGATTTTAAAAATTCTTGTTGTCTTAGCAATCATTATTGTTATTCTGTTAATCGCAGCATTATTTGTAAAAAAAGACTATACAATCTCAAGGGAAATTAGCATTAATAAGCCGCGACAACAGGTTTTTGACTACATCAAACACCTTAAAAATCAGGATAACTTTAGTAAATGGGTAATGACAGATCCCGGAATGAAAAAAGATTTCAGGGGCACTGATGGCACTGTCGGATTTGTCTATGCATGGGATAGCAAAAATAAAAATGCAGGTAAGGGAGAAGAAGAGATCATGCAGATTATTGAAGGAGAAAAACTGGACGTTGAGGTTCGCTTTGAAAGACCTTTTAAAAACACCGCGCACACTCCATTTACAACACAGATGATGTCACCAACCGAGACAAAAGTGACCTGGAGCATGATTGGCAGAAATCCCTATCCATTGAATTTAATAACTCTTTTTGTAGATAAACTACTTGGAAAAGACATAGAGGCAAGCCTTAATAACCTGAAGGGAATTTTGGAAAAATCATAATTTTTAAAACAATATGCACGCTCTTAATATTTACTAAATGACGATAAAAGGAACACTATAGCAACAAAGATTTTTGTAAACCTGCCGGTAAAGGAGCTTGATAAATCTATTGAATTTTTTACTAAACTTGGCTATTCATTCGATCTGCAGTTTTCGGATGAAAAGGCTACCTGCATGATCGTAGGAAACAACATGTTTGTAATGCTATTGGTAGAACCTTTTTTTAAGACTTTTGTTCCAAATGAAATTGCCGATGCTACAAAAACTACTGAGTCTATTATTTGCCTCTCTGTAGAAAGCAGGGAAGCGGTAGATGAAATGGTGGCAAAGGCTATAAAAGCAGGTGCAAAAACATACAAAGAACCGCA
>JALYZZ010000250.1 GCA_030948675.1 Bacteroidota bacterium
GTATTGGCTTACATAGGCAACTACAAACGGCACGTTGAATATGAGGTTGGCAGTGGTGCCATCCTGCATCGTTTTACCATTTAGCTTTAACCACAATCGAAGGTTTCCAACTTCAGGTATCTCATCCCTGGTTACCAGTGTTGGTCCTAACGGAGCGAATGTGTCGCAACCTTTTCCTTTATCCCAGGTGCCTCCCCTCTCTAACTGAAACTCGCGCTCACTAATATCATTGTGCAAACAGTATCCTGCAACATATTCCATTGCTTCACTTTCATCTACATAACTTGCTTTACTGCCTATTACAACCGCCAATTCAACTTCCCAATCTGTTTTTTTTGATCCCTTAGGCATAATCACGTCGTCGAAAGGTCCGCAAATGGCCGTGGTTGATTTCAAAAAAATAACGGGCTCTGCGGGTGGCGTAGCATTGGTTTCCCTTGCATGATCTATATAATTGAGCCCAATACATACGATTTTAGAAGGCCTGGCAACAGGACTTGCAAGCGATATATCTGCAGGCAATTTCACTAAACTGTCCTGATTCCTGTTGACGAACTGGTTTAACCGGCCAAGGCCATCATTTCCAAAAAACGTCTCGTCGTAGTCTTCGCCAAAAGCAGAAACGTCATAAAAAGCATCATTGATCAGCACGCCCGGTTTTTCCTTTCCATCTTCTTTAAATCGTATTAGTTTCATAAGTCTACCTGTTTTTTTTAGTTGTGTAGTTTTATAGAACCTCCGTCTATAGGATAATCACTTCCGGTAATGAAAGAGGCTTCATCCGAACAAAGAAACAATATTAATTGAGCTATTTCTACCGGCTTTCCCATTCGACCTATGGGTTGCGATTTGCTCAGCTTTTCAAACATTTCGTGCTCTTGCCCTGGATAGTTCTTTTTTAAAAATCCGTCAACAAATGGTGTGTGTACGCGGGCAGGAGACACGCAATTGCAACGAATACCATTATTGATGTAATCTTTAGCAACAGACAAAGTCATAGAATAAACTGCTCCTTTGCTCATTGAATATGCAAAACGATCAGACAGTCCGATACTGCCAGCTATGGAAGCAAGATTTAGTATTACTCCGTAATTTTTTTGTTTCATAAGAGGTATTGCTGCGTGCAGGCAGTTATAAACTCCTTTTACATTTACGTTAAATACCCTCTCAAAATCTGCTTCACCTGTATTATCCGCATTACCGATGTGTGAAATACCGGCACTATTAACAAGAATATCTATGACACCGATATCAATAAAAATCTTGTTCACCTGCTGCTGTCTGGTAACATCGCAGGAGTAGGTTTTTATGTTACCACCACTCTTTGTAACCTCTTCTTCAACGGATTGTAAAGCCTCTGCATTTAAATCAACCGCATGAACTGCTGCCCCGTGCGCAGCAAACAGCACGGCAACAGCTCTGCCTATTCCGCTTGCCGCGCCGGTAATCACTGCCTGTTTATTTTGAAGACTAAGCATAATTGATGAAGGTTTTGGTGTCAACATTTTTTTGAAAACTACCTCGGTTGCAATTTTAGATTAAGAAAGTGTAGACAACCTAGTTGATGTCAACTCCACCGGAAAGTTAAAACAAGAAGCGCCCAAGTTGGCAACAGAAGAAACTAGCATAGCAATTGACGTGTGTTTGAGTAAGCAATAAATGTAGAAAAGAAAGATAATTATCTTTTTTTCAAATCTAAAGCAAAACCATCTCTTATTGGAAGAGACGATATTTTAATTTGAAAAAAATAAACGGGATTAGCTGATCTAAGAAAAGAAGATCAACTGTTTTAAAAGGCTTTTAGATATTAAATAAAGAGCCTCAAGATTGCTAGCCTTTATCCTCGTCGGTGTTATTTGTAGATGATGACGGCTTAGGACCTGTACCACGCAAGTTGGCAATCTTATTAAGAAGATCGAACCAGAAAGGGGCGCCCATAAAAATGGCTAGTATAGTTGCAAGAAGGCCTGAAATCTTTGTGAGGATCAAAGATGGAGACCACTTGCCACCTTCCTGCAATTCATTTTTGTTCCATCCGAGGGGAATAGAGGTTTCAAGAGCAGCTTTTGCATCACTTATATTTTCAACGCTGGTTCTGATATCATGCTTGATCTGTTCGAGCGAAGCACTCGTAGCTGTATCTCTGTTAGCAAGTTGTACCTGCGTAAGGCGTTTCATAAAGGCTGTGTCGCTTCCGGCCTTATAGCCCTGTTCGGCTAACTTGACCCTTACCTCCGGATTGCTGTACAGGAACTTTGCTATCGCTACGCTGTCCGCATTTAATAGACCTGCAGTTAATATCGCCACACCAAGGGTAATTGGCCGTACGTATTTAGTCTTCAACGTGCCTGTTATTCGGTCCATTGAGCTGTCGAACCAGTGTTCAATCTTGTTTCTGAAGTATTCAACCTCACTGATTGTTTTTGTGCTGATATTAGCATAAGTATCCCTTGCCTCATATGCATACCCTAAAAAAGCTCTTTGTAACTCTATTGAAAGCATAGTAGTATCTTCAAGTGCTTTAATCACCTCATCCAGGTTAGTAGCAATACTTTTCGGGTTATTGGTATCATAGGTCACCTTTTCGATTAAAGCAGAGGTGAAATTTTTGGCGTCAATATAAGAGGGTGCTTTGCCAGCCTTAGAGAGCGCGGTTATGGAACAATGATCCATAATTGCTTGTCCTAATTTTATTGTAGTCTTGTCAGGTTTTGCAATCTCTGTATCGAAAATCGTACAAAGCCATTTGGCCAGCACTTTTGCCCTTACCCGCCATCCGGTTAGCACCATTTCAACCGCCGAACTACTAATGATACTTAGAAGAAAATAAATAAAAATCATCCCTATTACAAGATCAACTATTGGAAAGCCGCTCATAGCAAAAAACAATTTTAGGTGAATAAGAATATGTGCGGTTTTTGCACTTTATCTAATTGCCCTTTAATATAGTAAATCATTTTGGTAATACATAGTAAAGGTGCTGATACGGGAAGAAAAGCGATGGGTAAGATGAAGTTATTTGCAACAGCGGCAAATCTTCATTTTCTTATTGACACAAACGAGTGGTGGGAATAATAAGATAAATAACAGTAAATCTGTGACCGTTTAAGAACATTTAATTGTATGCGAGCAGTATATATAAAAACGATAGTTGTGCAACTGTAAACTTAAAAGAGTCGCAAAAAGTACGACACAGCCGCCAGGTTGTTCGTCAGTTGCTATTAATTATGACTTGGTAAGCTGTTTCTCCAGGCTCGGTTTAAAGTTGATTTTGGAACCAGCAACAATCTTTGTTGACAAAATTTTAGCCAGATTTGCTATTAAGGTAAAAGTAAAAACGAAAGCCATTGCAATTAAAGAAAAGAAAAAGATGACGGGTAGGATAAATATTAAAAGAAAAGGTTTCAACATAGATTTTGATTGTACTTATCCTACTCGAAAAACACGCCAAAACGATTTACATTAATAATGGTCTATTTGTAGAACATCATTCCCGTTTTTCTAACGTAAATATTTGCCTTTATCAATGACGCTTGACTACGTAAAATAGGTTGGGTTAAAAATGGCGCAAACTTTACTCAACTTTTTCCACACCTTTTATAAAAAACAAATAATTTAAACAATAACAATAAGAGAACAAGCGCAAAAAGTGATTCATCTCAGCCAATGACCTGGGCAATTGTAGAAAAACATTAGGCAAGGGATGGCAATGGAGCAACTGCCCAAACCCGGCCAAAACAAGGCAGAGAAACAGAGGCTATACGCATGTAAGAAGGGGATTAATATTAATGAGTAAAGAGGCGAAGCATAGATCGGCTTAAATAATTAGAATGATAATTTTTTTGGACGATCGTGTGAAAAGAAGCTGCGGGAATACTGCCTACATTTTTAAATGGCCTTTTTTAGTCAATCCCTGCCCTTCGTCGTCGTCGTCACTGCTTTTCTTCTTTTCTTTTTTCTTTTTTAGTTTAAAGATATCATCTCTGTTAATTCCATAGAAAGTAGCTGGTACGTCTTCGGTTCCTTCGCAGCTAAAATAAACAATGTCTTTATTATTGTAAGTGATCCCTTCCAATTGCCAGTCCCAGTCCTTATTTGCAAGCTCTATTTTTTGTTGCTCACCCGAAAAGAAATCATTTCCTTTGAAACCGGTGAATAAATAGATAAACGGATAAACATGCCCTTTGTGGTATCCTATCAGGGCCAATTCCGTATTAGATTTATTAACCGCTGCATCCGTCACCAAACCATCACTGTTGAAAGTATTAATATACCTGGCCACATAGTTGCCGGGCGTCTTTGGAATAACGTACAACTTAGTCTCCTTGTCTTCGCGGTCTTTAGTGAACACATAAAGGGAATCTTTAAAGCTTAGCAATGACTCGCAGTCAAAATTGTTCTGCTTTTTATCCGTAGTAGTTGCTTCATCGGGAAACGTGAAATTAATGGTGTCTGCTGCTAGCTGAACTTCCGCTCCTGCCGGAATTTTAGAAATCGCTATTTTAATGATCTTTCTTTCCAGGCGATCCCCTGTATTATCACCCACATCACCGAGGTAGACAAAATCTTTGTCTGATGACACAGCTTCAACATCCGCTGCTTCAACGTTCATCACATTTACCGTTTGCAACAGTTTACCGGTAGCATCCAACTTAAATACTCTTGCCCGTGGCTTATCTGTAATGGCCCAAATGTTGTCGCCTACAGCGGTAATGCCTGATATTTCCTTCAACTCTTTCGATAACACAGTTTTTACAACCAGCGGACTTTTTTTGTCAGTTGAGGAAGAACAACTCATTAGAAAAGTAAGAAAGATGAGGCCAGCAAATTTTAGCATATAGGTGTGTTAAAGCACAAACGATAATATACAAAACTTGTTCCTCGTATCTACATTACTACACCTGTACGCTTGATTATCAATTGGTACGAGTAATTATGCCGGCATGCTAGATACCAGAAAATGTGCAAGCGGCTAGCATTTGCGCAAGCGGCAGAAATTCGATAAGCAAGCTCCGGTTTTTACATTCAGTTTTTATATGCTAATCAACTTAACAAGCATTAATCTTTAAATTTGCGTTAGTTTCAAACCAGAAACTGTTGCTAACATAAACTTACCAGCCATCAGAAACCAGTCTCTCATAAGCAGTTTTTTTATTCCTTTAATGAAGTTTCTGATTGCAGGAACGTTTCTTTTTTGCCACCAGTTGCATGCACAGGACATTAAAGTATTTGACATAAGATCTGCCACAAAGGACTCTATCAGCGATACCAACTCCACCTCACAAAAAGACATTGCTGATGTTATCAGTTCGGTCTTCAGGAAAAAGGAGATAGTACCTACTCACCCGGAAGTTATAAGCACAAAACCCATTTATTCCGTTGTGCCTGCGGTTGGCTACTCCCTTCAAACAAAGCTTGCAGCAGTTGTGTCGGGTAATGTTGTGTTTCATATAAC
>JALYZZ010000258.1 GCA_030948675.1 Bacteroidota bacterium
TGCATCTTCAACTACAGGTTTGCCTGTTCGCACACTATCAAAGAAATTGGTGACATGCTGCAGATGTTCATTAAACCCTTCCGGATTTTTGTATTCGATATCTGGCTTTATGGGCCGCTTTCTTTCCTCGGGAGTCCACTTCTTATTGTAATCCGCCAGCAAGGCATCCTGCATGGCTTTGGGATAAGTGCTTAATGCATCGTATCCACCAATGCCGGGCGCTTTAGCCATAATGCTATGATGCACTTTTAAACCATTGCCGCCTATTTCAATCGTTCCCTCTTCACCTGTAAATTTGATCATTTCCTGTCCGCCCGTACCACTTACAAAATTTACCTGCAGCGTTAATTCAAAAGCCGGATGTTCCGGCGTTTCAGGATACTGCATAATGCCTGTCATTACATCGGGCACATTGCGTTCGTCTTTCCAGTAAGACAACTGACCAGCAGCAAATATTTTGTTTGGCCCTTTTGAACCGGTGATTACGTGCGTGCCCGAGAGCAGATGTACAAACAGATCGCCTGCTACACCTGTCCCAAACTCACGGTAGTTGCGCCACCAGAAGAATTTTTTAGGATCAAAAGGCATTTTATGCATGCCGGCAATGTAGGTATCCCAGTCTACTGTTTCAGGCGATGCATCGTTTGGCATGGTATACTCCCAGGCACCTATTGCATCCTGCCGATCGTACACTGCATTCACCATATTCAGTTTGCCAATCTCACCAGACTTGTACAGTTCGCGTGCCTTGTCGTACACCAGGCTGCTTACCCGCTGGCTGCCAACCTGCATTGTTTTACCACTTGCTTTTTGGGCTGCTATTACAGCGGGACCCTCACTTATTTTATGCACCATCGGCTTCTCACAATATACTGCTTTCCCTTTCTGTAATGCGTCTTTTGTAATGCGCGCATGGTAGTGGTCGCTCGTTACAATCATCACCGCATCAATGTCGTTTCTGTTGAGCAGTTCGCGGTAATCGCGGGTAGTAAATAAATCTTTACCATACACTTCTTTGGCCCGTTCAAGTCTTCCTGTGTACAGGTCAGCCGCTGCAACAAGTTCTACCCCCGGCACTTTTATTGCCTGCCGCACATCATTGTTGCCTTGTATACCAAGACCTATGAGGCCGATTCTTATTTTATCACTCGGCGCTATCTTTTTATCGTACATTAAAGTACGTTCTTCTGCTTTTTCTGCTGCTGCCATGCCTCCGAGGGGGCCTACTCCAAAAAATAATCCGGTTGCCCCTATTTGCTGAAGAAATTTTCTACGTGAAGATTGACTTTGATTTGACATGCAATGCGTTTTATTAAGTAACTAAATTAATTGTTAGAACACCAGCGTTAGAAGTTTGAAGTTAAGGAATAAGAATAATGGAAGAGTTAAATAAGAAAAATTGCAGGCCTTTAGAGAGATAATACTACTCCTGTTTGCAAACGTTATCCATCCTTGTGGAAACAATCAGCAGGCGGATTAGATGCACATCATTTTGCATACTATAAAAAGTTTTTTTCAAACCAGGTGTTCATTAAATCCCAGGGCAACCAACCTTTCAAAAGCCTGCCACACCTGTTCCGGTATCTCCTGATATACCTGAAAACCTTTCTCAGCATAAAGCTTTATCCGCTGCAAGTCGCCCAGCATAATATGTATTACTTGATCAAGCCCTATCTCTTTATTTGGATAGTCTTGAAACGATATCTGAGGAGAAGTAACAATCAGCTTTTTATCGGGCCAGTGTTTTTTGAAAGTAGCATAGCTTCTTCTCTCCATATAGGGCTTCTGTACCACAATAAAAGACTTCGGATTGAGGTGGTTTTTATGTAGTAATTGTTGGGTAAACAAAATATTTTCTCCTGTATTTGTCGACCTGTTTTCTATTAATATGGCTTCTTTCGGAACGCCCGTCTCTACTGCTATTGCTGCAAATTTATCAGCTTCTGTCTCGGTCCACATATCCTCTGTTAAACGACCAAGTCCGCCAGAAAAAATAAGTAAAGGCGCCCACCCTCCCAGAAAAATTTCTGCTCCACGATGTGCTACCCGCACATCATGGCTTCCGAGTACAAGAATACAGTCAGACTTTTCAAGACTATTATTTATGTGGTGATAATCCCATACTGTTTGTGCCAGTGATAAAACTTCCTGTGTAATCATAGCAACGAAAATAGGTGTGTTTCATACTTTTTAGCAGCAATTTTTTCAACCCCTAGTTTGCAGGGCAAACAACTAAAAACGGTGAAAAACACCACATAAAAAAATTATTCTAGTTGAGAAACAAAACAAATCTTTACCGCTACTAGTTATTTTTTAAACAAAAGTAAAAGAACAATGAAAAAAACGATGATGCTTGGGGCGGTATTAACTACTCTTGTCAATGCGATTGGTCAAAACAGTGTGCCCATTGTAAAAGTGTTACCGCAACCAATGTCGGTACAGACAGGTAATGGAAATTTCGTAGTTAAAAAAACAACTGCAATAGAGGTAGCAGGTACAGATGCAGATGCCAAAAGAGTTGGGAGATATCTTTCTGAAAAAATGTCGAATGCAACGGGTTATCCGTTACCGGTGGTTGCCGCTAAGTCAAAAAGTGCAGCCGGTAATATACATTTAACTTTATCATCCGACACTGGTTTAGGAGCAGAAGGGTATAAATTACAAGTTATTCCAGCTTCAATAACCATTATTGCAAATAAACCTGCCGGCTTGTTTTATGGAATGCAAACCTTGCTGCAATTGCTGCCGAAAGAAATAGAAGGTAATACTGTAGCAAAGAACATAACATGGACTGTTCCGGCGACAACCATCATAGACAAACCGCGCTTTGGATGGCGGGGACTTATGTTCGACGTAAGCCGACATTTTTTTACCAAGAAAGATGTAGAAGATTACATCGACCAGATGGTTCGTTTCAAATTCAATTTGCTCCATTTACACCTAACTGATGATGAAGGCTGGAGGATACAAATAGAAGGGCTTCCAAGGCTGACCGAAGTAGGAGCGTGGAATGTAAAAAAGGTTGGTTATTTTGGCACTTTTTCACCGCCCGCACCCAATGAGCCGCGCGACTACGGAGGTTTTTACACGCAAAACGATATTAAAGAGCTGGTGCAATATGCCAAAGACAGGTTCGTAAATATTCTGCCGGAGATCGATGTGCCCGGTCATAGCCTTGCCGCTGTTGTTTCTTATCCCGAGTTGTCCTGTACCCCTGGCGCTGATACATATGTGGTCAGGTCTGGTGAAACAATTATGGATTGGTCGCATGGAGCGCCCCCAATTGCCTTGGTCGATAATACCCTTTGCCCTGCCAATGAAAAAGTGTACGAATTTTTGGATAAGGTAATGACACAGGTTGCGGCCCTTTTTCCATTTGAATATATACATGTGGGTGGCGATGAATGTCCTAAAAATTTCTGGGAAAAAAGTGATGCTGTCCGGGCGCTGATGGCAAAGGAAGGTCTTAAGAACATGGAAGAAGTGCAAAGCTATTTTGAGAAAAGACTTGAAACGATCGTTGAATCAAAAGGGAAGAAATTTTTGGGATGGGATGAAATTTTAGAAGGTGGCCTTGCACCTAGTGCGGCAGTCATGAGCTGGCGTGGAATGAAGGGTGGGATAGAAGCAGCCAAAATGAAACATGAGGTAGTAATGAGTCCTACAACTTATGCATACATCGATTATATGCAGGGCGATCCTATTATTGAACCTCGCGTATATGCGACATTGCGGCTGAATGAGGCGTACAAGTTTGAAGCAGTTCCCGAAGGAGTAGATCCTATTTATATTAAAGGTGGACAGGCAAACTTATGGACTGAGCAGGTGTACAACATGCGGCACGCGCAGTACATGACATGGCCTCGTGGTTTAGCTATATCTGAAGCCCTTTGGTCGCCTAAACAAAGCCGCAACTGGAACAACTTTTACCCGCGTGTAGAAAACCAGTTTCAAAGATTTGACGTGGCAGAGGTAAAGTATGCGCCAAGCGTATACGATCCTGCTTTTAAAGCAAGCACGGGCGCTGACAGTACCTTAAAAATTGAGTTGAGCACTGAAATCCCTGATCTTACTATTCACTATAGCTTCGATAATTCTTTTCCTGATCAGTTCTATCCAAAATACACAACAGCGCTAACTCCACCCAAAGACGCAGTGATGTTAAAAGTAATCACCTACAGAGGCAACGAAGTAAAGGGCAGAATGATTGCAATGCCAATAGCTGAGTTGAAAACAAGGGCAGGGAGAAGAAGACAATAAATGGTAAATTCTAATTACACGGAGGCCGTATTAATACTTTAATATGGCCTCCGTGTATTCAACGTGTGCTAATTATTTAATTCCTTTTTTGGATGTATCTTTTTTTAGGTTTGGTAGGGCAAATGACACTAGCAAACCTAAAAAAATACATCGGAGCTAACTGTTGATAACAACACAAAATAACTTAACACTGACTGCGTTTATTAAATGTTTTTATAGCCTTGATTACCTATGTTTCATTTTATTTATTAAAGGCATTCTTTAATTCATCCACTGCAAAGGCCTGCGCTTCTTTTGCTTCGGGTAGTACGGCTGCCATTCCAAAAAATTCATGAGTAGTGCCATTGTAAAGTTTTCGCTTTGTGTCTACGCCTGCTTTTTTAAAATTGTCTGCAAGGGTTTCTCCTTCACTTCTTAGCGGGTCGTATTGGGCTGAAATTATTGTTGTCGGTGGCAACCCTTTTAGATTTGCGGTAACCAAAGAAACCAATGGATTTTTTCCGTCAGCAGGACTATTTAAATACTTTTCAAAAAACCATTTCATCAAACCTGCACTTAAAGGTTTTGTGCTGTCACTTTCTTTATAAGATGGGGTATTAAAATCGTAACCGGCGATGGGATAAACCAACACCTCGTGTATTGGTAACTGCATTCCTTTATCTCTAGCCATTATGCTTACAGCTGCTGCGAGGTTTCCCCCGGCGCTTTCACCAACCAAAGCTATATGTTTAGGGTCTCCTTTTATAGACGCCGCATTTTTAACTGTCCATTCGTAAGCGGCAAAACAATCGTTGTGAGCAATAGGGAATTTGTGCTCCGGGCCCTGCCTGTATGCTACTGAAACAACAACAGCCTCTGCCTGGTTTGCCAGCCCTTGAGCGGATGCATTGTAAGTATTCAAATCAGCAATCACCCATCCGCCACCGTGATAGTAGACAATAACCGGGTAGGCACTTTTACCTGTTTTTGGCGTATAGATTCGCAGATGTATTTGACCTCCTTGCACTGGTATATCTTTACCCATCGTATCTACATTATTAGGAGGCATTTGTATATTATGCTCCTGCATTACTGCCATTGCAGCGTCTGCCGGTGAAGGTTGCTTGCGTGCATCGGGGGCAGATAAAGACGTTAAGGGTGGTGAATTAAAACTTTTCAACTTCTCAATTACTACCGTCATTGGATCTGTCATGTCTTTACCCCAATCTGGTTTAGGGTTTACTGGTTTTAAATCTGACGGCTTCTGTGCATTGTCCTTTTGAGACATGGCAGACGTATCTGTGGTATTTGTAGCACTAGTATTACTACCTCCACAGGATGAGAGCGCAAAAACGAGAATGATAAGGGCTGGGCTAAATACATTTGTTTTACTAATTGTATTGCTGCAACTGCTAAGGGCAAATTTCATTTTCATTTCATTTAATTTAGTTGTACCTATCTACAAACAGGCATTTGGTGTAATTAACTCAAAAGTGACATTACCGGCATGCGTGTTAGCCAGCTTATCGTTGGCTGCATGTACGGCAAATAAATCAGGAAAGTTTGGACGGTTTAGGAAATTGTTTGACCCGGCTATAATAATTGGTTTCGGAAAAATAGGTAACAGTAAAACAGTGTATCCGTGACACCACATTATTCCGTGAGTGTAAACGGCTTTTAGCAAAGCAGCTAAGTATTACCTGCTTTGTTTTTCTTCCGCGGCTTTTAAAAGCTTTTCGCACATATGGGTTGGCAGGTGTAATATCTCTGCTATTTCTGTTATGGAATAAGAACGAAAATAATAAAGGGCAAATACCGTTTTTTGGGCCAAAGGCAAATTCTTAAAATTTTCGTTGCATTGATAATCTGTCTGCATTGCACAAAGCTTATCAAGTGCCAGGTTACGCGTCGTGTTTATTAGCCACACTACAAACGAACCACCTGCTGCATCATAGTTAGAAAGATCTTTATAAAGGTGCACAAATACTTCTGCCAGTATTTCTTCTGCTTGAATTTTGTCTTCGATAAATTTTGTAATAATGGAATACACCAAAGCGGCACATTCATCATATAGTTGTTCGACGGAAGCCGTATAAGCAGTTCGCCCACTTAGAAAACTCTTTTTTAAACTTTGATCGTTGCGCAGAAGTGTCACTTATAGTTTAAGATTGTGTCGGTAATACTTAAACAATTGTGCCTTCTATTTGTTTTAACATTTCTGCGCCAAAGCAGAAAAACATTCAACACATAGCTGCTATTACAATTTTTTTTGTGGAAGTGAAACTACAATACACTTACAAAAAGTTGTAGACCCTGGCGAATAGGCGGAATGTGGGTAGCAAAACCAGATCTTTTCTAAGTGCGACTCTTGAAATTGTATCATTAATCCTGAGGACGTAAAAATTGAGGATGTTCTGATTCGCCGGGAAAAAGATGCTTAGTAGTTACGAAATTATTTTTTAGAGCCCGGGCTTTTGTCAGCCCTTCGAGGGTGATAGAAATTACCAGCTTATCAAGCTGCCTGATAGAAACCAGCTTTTCTGCTTCAAGAGCATTAAGATGACTTTGAATGGAAGTCCAGTCGTCAGCATATCTTAAAATAATCTCCCTTGGTGTACATAAATAAGTCTCTGGAGCCGGATCCGCTTTTACAATATCAAAAATAATTAAGAGGATTTTAAGGTGAGGAAGCATATAATAAATGTAGGTAAAAACACTGTTTCTGTTGCAAGAAAGAAGAAGTAATTTCTAACAAAACATTTTCGGCAGCACAATCAGGTCCGTAAGCGAATAATTTCACCTAGCATTAGTGCAGATACTTTCCCGAGCGCTAATTAGCTTTTGATTGAATACGTTCCACTGCTTTGCAAGTTCTTCAAACCAATAAGTCAAAGGTCTTTTTTATTACTTTTGCCAGTAAAGAAATACTATGAAAATTGAAAAAGCGATTCTTGCTGGCGGTTGTTTTTGGGGCGTCGAGGAACTTATACGAGATCTGCCAGGTGTGACAAAAACGTTAGTTGGATATACCGGCGGAGATGTTCCAAACGCAACATATGGCCATCACGGCACACATGCAGAAGGCATTGAAGTAACTTTTGATGCAGAGCTATTGAGTTATAAAAAATTGTTAGAATTCTTCTTTCAAATCCATGACCCTACCACTAAAAACAGGCAGGGTAACGATAGGGGAACTTCGTACCGTTCTGCCATTTTTTACCTCAATGATGAACAAAAGCAAACGGCTAACCAGTTAATTACCGAAATGAGCGCTTCAAAAAAGTGGCCTGGTCCAATTGTAACAGAAGTAGTTGCCGCAGGAGATTTTTGGAATGCTGAAGAGGAGCACCAAAATTACCTTCGGAAACATGCAGGGGGCTATACCTGCCATTACATCAGACCTGAGTGGACAATGAAAGAACAGGCTTGATGTACATTCTTAATGGATTATTTAAACGATCTATAGAGTACGCTTCTTTTTACCAATCCGGGCAAGGTGCACACCATATTGAGCAGTAAACAAAAAGAATAAACAAATTTTTATAAAGCGTGAATAACGTTTTAATGTGTAAAGTTCTTAGCTAATTTGCTATTTTACAGCTTAAAATATAACAACATGAAAATTCGAATGCTAACAAGTTTGCTATTGACCACATTAGCAATCACTGCTGCTACTACATCGCTTTCTGCCCAGGCCGATAAATCGACAAGGCCCAGCCCACCAATGACAGCTACGGGAAAAATAGGCAAAGCGACGATTACGATTAATTATAGCAGCCCCTCGGCAAAGGGACGAAAAATTATGGGAGAACTGGTTCCTTATGGTAAAGCCTGGAGAGCTGGGGCAAACGAAGCAACCATCTTTGAAACTGACAACGAAATAACAGTAGAAGGTAAAAAACTGCCAGCGGGCAAATACAGCTTTTTTGCTATCCCCGGTGAGAAAGAGTGGTCAATCATATTCAACTCTCAAACCGGCCAATGGGGCATAAAAAGAGGTGGTGATGCTAATTACGACGCTGCTGCAAATGTGCTCACGGCTACAGTAAAACCTAGGAAATCATCTGCTATGAATGAAAAGTTGGTCTATGAAATCAACAAGAGCGGCTTTGTGTTAAAGTGGGAAAATATAGAAGTTCCTGTTTCTATAAAATAGTACGCAAAACATTGGAATTATTGATTAGAAAAGCTTTTAAAGAGGCTGTCTCAACAACTTGAGATGGCCTCTTGCGTTATTATCACTTCAATGGATTGCTATTCTGTCTTAAGGCTATTTTTGACAGGGAAAAACGATTAGATGAAACTTAGACAACAAATCGCAACCTGTTTTCCATCGGCTAAAAAACCACTACATTAGCTGTTATGAAGATAGTTATAGTAGTATGCCTTTTAATGTCATTGATTAATGCCACTCGCGCCCAGGATCACAACGAAGCAAACTATGACGAATCAAAAGTTCCTGTTTATAAGCTACCTGATGTGTTGAAAACCAGCACGAATGGGAAAGTAACAAACAAGTCGATATGGGAGCATGTAAGAAGACCAGAAATAGTAAAACTTTTTGAAGATAATGTTTATGGGCAAATGCCTAAGAAATATAGCACCATAACGTATTCTGTTACGAATGTAAATGCAGCAGCCATGAACGGGAAGGCGACATTAAAACAGGTGCTGATAGAAGTAACAAATAACAATCGTTTTGTCAATATACATCTTGTTTTATTTGTACCTAATAATGCGAAAAAGCCTGTACCCGCTTTTTTGCTAATTAATAATCGGGGTAAAGAAAACACCGATCCTGCAAGAGTAAATAAAAGTGATTTTTGGCCCTCTGAATTGTTGATTGATAGTGGATATGCCGTAGCCGCTATCAATGTTGCCGACATTGCCCCTGATAACAAAGAAGAATACATGAATGGAATGCTGCAACTTTATCCTGAGCAGCTTGCTTCGGCTAACGGTATGAAAGCGATTGGAGCCTGGGCATGGGGCGCCAGCAGGGTGATGGATTATTTCGAAACTGACAAAGACATAGACGCAAAAAGAGTAGCTGTTGTAGGGCATTCGCGCGGTGGAAAAGCTTCGTTGTGGGCTGCTGCCGAAGACCAGCGATTTGCTATTTGTATCACCAACTGCTCGGGCAATTCAGGAGCCGCTTTGGCAAGACGCAAGTTTGGAGAAAGGA
Organism: Bacteroidota bacterium; assembly: GCA_030948675.1. Taxonomy (GTDB): domain Bacteria; phylum Bacteroidota; class Bacteroidia; order Chitinophagales; family Chitinophagaceae; genus Segetibacter. The sequence goes on from JALYZZ010000258.1 coordinate 9,425, forward strand.
TTGCACGCATCAATGCTTCTTTTCCATATTGGTTTAGTGATAACTATAAAAAGTTCAATAACAACGAAGACTCTTTACCGGTTGATCAGCATATGCTGATTGCACTTATTGCTCCCCGACCTCTTTATGCGACCAATGCTTCCAAAGACTTGTGGGCAGATCCTACAGGCACTTATCTGTCTTTGAAAAACGCAGAAAAAGTGTATGCATTGTATGGTATTCAATCAACGCTTCCCGTAAATCCTCCTCCTATAAACCATCCGATTATTCAGTCAGCCCTGGCATATCACAACAGGGAGGGAGAACACAACCTTACATGGTACGACTGGAATAATTTTATCAAATTTGCTAATTATCAGTATGGAATAAATAAATAACAACCTCATGATTACGCTTTTATTTCAGCACATTTTTGAAGAAAACCGGTTCCTTACTTTTTATTATTACCATGTATTTTTTTCAGTTCCCTCTCCATGCCCTTTTTGATTTCGTGCTGGGCATGGGCTTCATCAATTGAATGGGATTGTTGCAGTTTTTCTTCTTTCTGGCTAAACTCGCTCAACTGACAGTAATATTTCTGTATGATTTTTAACTCATCTTCTGTCATCCCCTCCACGTTTACAAGCCGGTTACTGGCAAACTCATGAGCAGCAACAAGCTCATTCAATTTAAGATGAATGGCAAGTGAGTCTTTATTTTGCGCTTTCTGAATTAGGAAGACCATTAAAAAAGTAATGATAGTAGTACCGGTATTAATAACCATTTGCCATTCTTCTGAAAAATGAAAAAACGGGCCACAAATTGCCCAAATAATAACAAATGAAAACGCCATTAAAAAGGCGGCTGTACTACCGGTAAGCCTTGTAACTGAAGAAGCGAACCGTTCAAAAAAATTACCGTTAGGGTGGGTTTTACTTTTCATTTTTATTATTGGTTGAATTGGAACCAAAATAATTACATTTTAAATTATAAATGCTGTTAAACGTCTGTTCCAACAATTTTTTTCAAATAAGATTAATAAAAAGATAAAAAGCAACAGAACCTTGTCTCTTTACCACCAATTATCGTTTACTTAAAATCATTCGATAACTATTGTTAGTAAATTGCTCATGATTTAAAACATTAGCAGTAATTGCTTGTAATATTTCGCTTTACAACAGTGCGTGATAAATAACAAGAACTTTAATGGTAATTAACCGTTTAGCATTAATAGCCCGCATGTAAAAAGAATTCGGAGGCGGGAGCTTCATTAAAATAGCAATTTAATTTTTATAACGATATGAGCCGTATTGATAGACTTTCTTTAGAATTGATTTACAAAGCCAGGCTTGCTTATTTACTCAGGCGTTTAGTATACATTTTGCCAGCTATACTAATAATAGCAGGTTTTGCAATTATCCAGGCTCCTCAAGGAGATAGTTCAAAAAGTAATCTCGCTATTAACGGCCCAAAAAAACCCACCTCTTCACCGGTTTTATCTGGCGAAGACGGAATTACAAAAATGCATGTTGAAGACGGCTTTGCTGTAAAGCTTGTGGCCGCTGAACCGCTGACTACTGCACCCGTAGCGTTGAACTTTGACGAAAAAGGAAGGATGTGGGTGGTAGAAATGGAAGATTATATGCCAGACACGGTGGGCACTGGTGAAGACCAGCCGCTCGGTAAGGTGGTAGTGTTAAGTGATAAAAATGGTGATGGGGTTATGGATGAGCGTAAAATAGTGATAGACTCACTTGTGTTGCCAAGGGCAATTTGTTTAATAGATAATGGTATTTTGGTGGCAGAACCGCCTTATCTGTGGTATTATGATTTAAAAAATGACAAGGGCGTCAACAGAAAACTGGTGGACTCGAAATACGCTGAGGGAGGCAATGTGGAGCATCAGCCTAATGGTTTGTTTCGCGCATTGGATAACTGGATTTACAGTGCAAAATCTGCCAAGAGATATCGGAAAAAAGGAGATAAATGGTTGATTGAAAAAACACACTTCCGCGGGCAATGGGGCATTACTCAGGATGACCAGGGCCGGTTGTATTACAACACGAATTCTGAAAACTTACTAGGCGATTAT
>JALYZZ010000269.1 GCA_030948675.1 Bacteroidota bacterium
TAAGGTCTTCTAATGATAGTTGTCCCTGTTCATATTCTGCACCTTTGCCACCATCGAATGAGGCATATCTTTCAGTGCGTATCTGCTTATATTCAGAAGTATTTAATATTTTTTCGGCGGTCAAAATTGCTCTTGCAAAAACATCCATTCCACCAATATGGCCATAAAACAGGTCGGCCGGATCGATAGAGTTTCTACGAACCTTTGCATCAAAGTTTACACCGCCACCTTGCAATCCACCAGCTTCTAAAACGATCAGCATCGCTTCAGTTAATTCTTCCACGCTGTTTGGAAACTGGTCTGTATCCCATCCGTTTTGGTAGTCACCGCGATTTGCATCCATTGACCCTAGCATGCCTGCATCGGCAGATACCTGTACTTCATGGGCAAAAGTGTGACCCGCTAAAGTAGCGTGGTTCACCTCAAGATTAATTTTAAAATCTTTATCCAATCCAAAGTTGCGAAGGAAGCCAATAACAGTTGCAGCGTCGTAATCATACTGGTGTTTTGTTGGCTCCATTGGCTTTGGCTCAATAAAGAATGTTCCTTTAAATCCCTGCTTTCTTGCATAGTCCTTCGCAGTGTGCAGAAACTTGGCCAAATGCTCCTGCTCGCGTTTCATGTTGGTATTTAGCAAACTCATGTAACCCTCTCTTCCACCCCAGAACACATAATTTTCTCCGCCTAAAGCAATTGTTGCATCCAATGCTGCTTTTACCTGTGCACCGGCATGTGCCAGCACGTGAAAATCAGGATTAGTAGAAGCACCATTCATATAACGGGGATGTGAAAAAACGTTTGCAGTGCCCCACAACAATTTTATACCTGTCTTAGACATTTTCTCCTTTGCATACTCAACCATTGCCTGCAGCCTTCTTTCATTATCAGCTATATCGTTGGTGTAATCAACCACATCCACATCATGAAAACAGTAGTATTCCATGCCCATTTTTGTCATAAATTCAAACGCAGCATCCATTTTATCTTTTGCTCTTGCGACAGGGTCTGATTTTTCGTTCCATGGAAAAATTTGAGTGCCGGGGCCAAAAGGGTCCGAACCTTCGTTATTAAAAGAATGCCAGTAAGCGCAGGAAAATTTTAGATATTGTTTCATGGTCTTACCCGCAATCATCTTGTTTTCGTCGTACCAACGAAAAGCCATCGGATTACTGCTGTCCGGCCCTTCATACTTTATTTGCTGAATACCGGGAAAAAATTCTTTATCACCAATTAAGACTGACATAGTGGATTGATTTTGTTGTTTATTGATTTGGTTAAAAAAGCTGTTAGCTACTAGCCTCAAGCTGCAAGCTTTTCAACTTTTAATTGTATTTTTTATCTACCGAACTTTTGTACTACGATTAATCTGCTGTTGCGTCGCACTCGTGTACATTTAGTTATTATTGCGGCAAGAGTTGACGCGGGTTAGGGCGAACTGAATGACCTAATGACTCAATAACTGGTTCCCCTACGCCTTATGCCCGACACCTTCCTCCATTTTATACAAATGCATTTCTAACACCTTCTTCCACTCATGGTACAGCGTGTTATACACTTCCTGGTTTTTAGGTTCAACTAGTTGTAGAGGTTTCATTTTACTAAAGGCCTCCTGTTCATTTGCAAACGCCTTTGCTCCTATGCCTGCTCCAATGGCTGCTCCCACGCTTCCATCACTTTCATATAATTCTACTGGTACACCGGTTGCATTTACAAATTCTTCCGTAAATAAAGTACTTAAAAACATATTCGCTTTTCCTGCCCTGATGATCGTTGGATGCATCCCGTTCTCGCGCATGATATCCAACCCATATCTGAAAGCAAAAGCAATGCCTTCCTGTGCTGCACGAAAAATGTGAGGCCGGGTATGAATGTTCAGATCAATACCATGAAAGTGACATCCCACTATTTTATTATTCAGCATCCTTTCTGCGCCATTTCCAAAAGGAAGTATATTCAATCCATTGCTTCCCGGTGGTATTTTTAAAGCTGCCTCATCAATTTTCTTATAAGACATGTCAGGTGCAATAGTATCGCGCACCCAACGATTTAATATTCCTGTTCCGTTGATACATAGAAGCACACCGAGGCGTCTTTCATTGCCGGCGTGATTGACATGAGCAAAAGTATTAACACGCGATTGCTTATCGTAAGCAAGTTGGTCACTCACCCCATAAATTACACCGGAAGTACCTGCAGTGGCTGCCACTTCACCTGGTTTAAGCACATTGAGTGATAAAGCATTGTTAGGCTGATCTCCCGCCTTGTAAGTAACGGGTATACCGGGCGTTAATCCCAAAGAAATAGCAACCGATTGCTGAAGAGCACCATGTTCTGAAAACACAGCATGTATTGGGGGAATAAAAGATGGATCGAATTTGAAAAAATCCATCACCTCATTTGACAGACCGTCTTTCTGAAAATCCCAAAACACACCTTCTGAAAGCGCTGATGAACTCGTCGTTACCTCGCCGGTGAGTTTCATAGCGATGTAGTCGCCGGGTAACATTACTTTATCTATATCACGATATACTTCGGGCTCGTTTTCTTTTACCCATGCAAGCTTTGCTGCTGTAAAGTTGCCGGGAGAGTTTAGCAAATGCGATAATGAGTTTTGCTGTCCAATCGCATCAAAGGCCTTTTCACCATAAGCCACCGCACGACTGTCGCACCAAATAATTGAATCTCTTAAAACTGCTTGTTTTTTATCTACCACCACCAACCCATGCATCTGATATGCAATACCGATAGCACCAACATTAGCAAGATTGACTTGGCTATTACCCGCAAGTCGTTTTATTGCTTGTTGTACATGTTCCCACCACATTTCTGCAGATTGTTCTGCCCATCCCGGCTGCACTGATTTGATCTCAGTTTCAACGTCAGGAAAGTGTGCTGATGCAACAGCAAGCTGAGTTTGAGAATCGACAAGGGAAATTTTAATAGAAGATGTACCGATATCAATACCTAATAATAGCATGGGTTACTTTATTAATGAGCAAACAAATGGTTTTACTATTAGTTGCAGATATGAAAGCAGGTTGAGAGAATAGAACTGGCAAGCTTTACTGTATTGCAACAGGCTGCAAATTAGATGGAAATACAACAAACTTCTACCACTTTTTTATATATTACCTAAACTATTTTAATCGAAATAATTACCGCAACTACTATTGTTACTTAATATTGTATTATGAAGCCGCTAGTTGAACAACTTCCTCTTTCCAACAATACCTCTTTTGTAGCACGTACTCATCGTACACCAAATTTTGAGGTAAGCTGGCATCAACATATCGAGTATGAGTTAATATTATTTACTGAAGGTGCAGGGCTAAGCTTCATCGGCAACTACGTGGGTGAATTTGAAGTCGGAGATATTTTCTTTTTAGGCGCCAACCTTCCTCATACGTTTAAGAAAAGCGGCGATTTGGTTACCAGTGCAGTCGTCATTCATTTTAAACATGATTTTTGGGGCAATGAATTTTTAAATTTGCCGGAGAGTATTCAAATTCGTGAGCTTTTAGGCACTTCCCTGCAAGGATTAAAAATAACAGGATCAAGCAAATATGTGTTAGGTCCTTTGATCAGGTCACTGGAAGTTGAAAACGGCTTTAAAAGAATTATTACGCTATGCGAATGTTTGAATGTGTTGGCGGCGAAAGGAGAATTTGAAACATTGTCTACGCAGGAAGTGAAAGACGTAAACAATAAAAACCGGGAACGAATAGACCGAATTTTTCATTATACCATGGAGAATTTCAAGGAGACGATTCAATTATCCACCGTAGCCAGGCTGGCAGACATGAGTATACCCGCTTTCTGCAACTACTTTAAGAAGAGCACGCGAAAGAAATACATTGATTTTTTAAATGAAGTAAAGATCGGTTATGCCTGCAAGCTACTGGTCGATGATGCTAACATTACCGTGGAGGCTGCCAGTTTTGAAAGTGGTTTCAATACCATTGCCAACTTCAATAAGCAATTTTTAAAGGTGAAAGGAATGACACCGTCTAAGTACCGGAAGATTTTTTTACTGCGCGAGAATTTGGAAAGGGTTTCATAGCACTTTTGCTACTATAAAATTTGCAGTCTTGTTCTGCTGCGGTCTTCTTTCATAGCTTTTGCGCTGCTGACAAGGGAACCTGCCTTTCTAACGTCCTGCTTTGTCCTGCCGGGGTCTCCTTGCCTAGCCTTGTGTAAAAGCCATGGGACCCGGCAATTTAACACAACATAGTCGACAAAGCTCGCCATAATTAACTAGTACAAATTCCCCCGCTCGTTTCAGAGTTCCGTCGCGCATTGAAATGGAAAAGAAAAACCAGGATTGCATCCGGCAAAATTTAAACGGGCTGCAAATCTGGTTAAAGTGAAATTACCTACAAGCAACCTAATTTTTTCTGACGCTGTTGGTGTTCTTCACCAACAGCGCGTTGCTCTGCTATGTTTGCAGGTGAAGAACACATCCAAAGGCGGAATGAATCCTTCGAGCTTCGATTATTGTTTTATAAATTGCGCAAGTTGCTCAAAGCTTTGTTGTTTTAATTTAACTAAATAATTCCCCTTTTGTAGATTAGAAACGTCTATCGTAAAAGCACCAGAATTCCACTTACACTTTTTATTAATAATTACTCTGCCAAGCATATCAACAACTTGAATTTCAGTTTCACTTATTAATGGCCGCAAAAAACTTAATGAAAGTACATCTTTTACCGGGTTTGGATATATCACCATATCGAATACTAACTTCTTACCAATTGTTTTTATCAAGCTATAGTCTGAACTCCCATCATTTTTTAAATTTTTTATTCTGTAATAGTTGATGTTTGAGCTAGGGTATTTATCAGTATAATTATATTCAAAAATATTTCGTGCTGCTTTAACCTTACCAATTGATGAGAAGCTGATACCGTCGTTACTTCTTTCTATGTCAAATAGAAGCACAGCCTCTTCTTTTGATGTAGTCCATTCAAGTAAATTAAAATTGTTTTTTTTAGTTGCAACTAAGCTAGTTATAGGACTATTTAAAGTTGTAGTTTTCCAAATGTCACGGATCGCGGAGGAATCTGCACTAATTCCCGCATAGGGTAGATTATAAAGATCCTCTATTGTACGCAAGAGATTGTAATGATTTATATTCTGGCTGTAATTTCCACCCTGAATCTTTTTACCCATAAACATAGTTAATACTTGATTGGTTGCCGACCTATCATCTTCATCAAACGTAAGAATGAAAAGACTGTTATTACTTTTACACCATTGAATGTATTGACCCAGATTGTTTTGCAACCATGCATCACCAGTTGCAATTGAACCATTGTGCATATCGTTAAATAGGTTCGGAACTACAATAGATAGCGTAGGCAACGTTGTAAAATCAGTAGGAAAAGAAGTGAAAGGCATATTAAGAGCAGGACTAATGCCATTTTTATCGGTGCCTTGCCAATTAACCCAGGGGTTATGGTTTCTAACGTAGGCAAAAGAAACTTCACCAGTGTAACCTGTATAGGGCATTGATTCACTAAAACCTCCAAAAGTAAAACCTTTTTGAGTAAGGGAAGCTCCTAAATTAAGTGTTGTAAAAGGGATCCCTGTTGGCACAGCATTATCTACTACCCCTTGATCCGATCCGGAAAATAGCATTAAATAATTCGGTTGACTAGGGTGAGTATTGGCAAACGACTGAGTAAAAACTGCAGTGGACTGATCGGTAAGCAGGCTATTAATGAAAGGGGCAGAAGGATTATTTTGGATCTCATTAAATGAATGATTTTCCAAAATAACTATTACAACGTGATCAGGTTGAATTTGTGCTACTATATTGCCAATAGTAATAAAGAAAAAAGTAAAAGCTAATATCAATTGTTTCATTACCTGTATTTTTTTAGCAAATTAATTCTAGTTTGTGTTGCACCGATCATTTTTTATTAAGTTAAGCTACTAAAGTTTGCTGGATGCTGACAGGTAAATGTTTGCTGCCGCTGTTGGTGTTCTTCACCAACAACACGTTGCTTAGCAATGTTTGCAGGTGAAGAACAGTCGAGTAGGCAAGAAGATTTCAGCTCAAGCCGCTCAAAGAACCGTACGTGAAAGTCTCCCTTCATACGGCTCGTGTTATCCAATCAAGCTTTTATTCCAAGTTTCCAATGGTAAAACAGTAATGGGTTTTCGGCTTGTATCAATTGATATTTCTTATACAACTTGTCCTTGCCTCGTATCTTATATGTGTTCTTCATCCACTTTCGGATTAGTTCATTCAAATAATAAAATACTCCATGCGCTTCATCTTTGTTGAACCTTGTGTAGTAGTTTATCCAGCCACGTATCTTAGGATTTAGCTTCTCTGCAAACCATGCTAATGACTGTGTGCTCCATTGTGTTGGCATCACTTCTTTGATAGCTGTTCTAATGCTTGTTTTGGCAGCATTGCAAATAGCTGCGCCAAACACCAGTAGCCGTTTTGCTCTGCCAAATTTATCCTTCACTGTTCTTGGCTGAAAACTATAACTTAGAAACGTGAAGCTTTCGTTATCATGCTTTTGGTTGCGATAATAGTTTTTGCAATACACAATCTTTGTCTTTTCAGGATGCAGGGTTAATTCAAACTCCTGCATCCTTATTTTTAGTTCTTCCAGCATTCGTTCAGCTTCTTCCTTACTGCTGCAATGAATTACAATATCATCAGCATAGCGTTCAAAGGGGCAATATGGGTGTGGTTCATCCATCCACACATCAAAGGCGTGATGCAGGTACAGGTTAGCTAACAACGGGCTAATTACTCCTCGTACACAATTGGTAACTTTTACCGTTTTGCTCATCTTTACCCTCTTTAAGAGGGATGGAATGTTTAATATCAATTATATCATCGCCCACAATCACTTCTTTTACTAATAACCTCAATATCTTCTTTTTATCCTTTATGTCAAGGTATTGAATGTTTCGATCCAACTGGCTTGTAAAGCTTTGCACGTCCAACAATTGCAAACGCTGATCCAACGCCAACTCATGCGACTTTAAGTTTTCAAGTTCCTTATCCGTCGTGTTCAGACGTTTTTGAAGCTCCCGCATTCTTTTTCGCAATTGAGATATAGGTATGAGGCCATCCTGGTAAGCATCCAGTAACTTGTCCATCGATTGGGTCAGCTGGTTTCTTTGCTTTTGAACTGCTGCCTTTTGAAGCACCACGGGGCTTGTCTTCTTTGTTTCTTCTATTCTTTTCTCTATCTCTCTTTGAATAAGCCCCGGATCCGCCAGCAAAGCTACTACCTGATCCCACACCACCCCATCAAGATAATCCTGTCTGACTGGTTTACATCTACACTTTCTCACTCCTTCAAAACGATAAGCATCTGAGCCAAAACAGCGGTAATAATAAATCTTTTTTCCAGAGGAGGTAGTTGTATGCGTTCTATATAAAGAATAGCCGCATTCACTACAAACCATCATACCCTGCAAAAGGGTAATTATTTTAGTATTTCTCTGTGAATGAACTTTATTGGTCTTTAACCGTTCCTGAACAAGATCGAAAGTAGACGGCGCAATTATCGCTGGGACAGGTATCTCGATCCATTCTTCTCTCGGCTTTTCCCTATTACAGCCGTTTTGTACAACATAGCCTCCCTTTGCCCTTAATGGCTTTGTAATTCTCTGCCGTTCGGTATGCTCTGTCTTACCATAACACGCTTTACCGCAGTACGCCGGGTTGCGCAGTATACCCCACACTGTTGATCTTTCCCATTTAGATATTCTTTTTCTGGTTGGCACCTTCTGTTCATTTAATTCTCTTGTAATAGCACCGATACTTAAAAAATCTTCTGCGTATAATTTGAAGACGCTCTGCACTACTACCGCTTCGGCTTCATTGATCTGATAATAGGCTGCTGTATCTTCGGCTTTTTTGATATAGTTATAACCATAAGGAGCACCACATAATACACTGACTACACCAGACTTTGCTTTAAAACGCTTCCCTCTTCTTGATCTTTCTTTGATCATGGCTCTTTCATACTCTGAGATCATTCCCTGAAACTGTAGCAACAGTGCTTCTTCCGGTGTTTCCGCCTTGGGAGAATTGATAAATATTACCTCTACGCCGCACGATGCAAATTCATCCATCAACACTACCTGGTAGGCATAGTTACGACTCAGCCTGTCGGGACTATAAATTAAAACTGCCTGTATTTGACCCTCAGCGCTTAAATCTCTTACAC
>JALYZZ010000189.1 GCA_030948675.1 Bacteroidota bacterium
GGGCAGGTACTCGCTCGAGATAATTGACGTGTATCAACAAAAAAACCTGGCGGAAACAGAACAGATCATCGCATTGCCCCTGCTTATAAAAACATTTCCTTTGCCTAAGAGAAGACTTATTGGCGACATGTCAGATACAAACAAAGTACTTCGTGGATTGGGCCTTATTCTATAGCTGTAGATGAAAAAAAAGACATACGAAGAACTGGAACAGGAGATAGATACTTTGCGCCTGCAACTGGAGGAGGCAAATGATACCATTAATGCAATCAGAACCGGGCAGGTAGATGCCCTTGTAGTACATGGCAAAAAAGGGCATGAATTATACACGCTAAAAACAGCAGATCAAACCTACCGGCTTTTTATTGAAAAGATGATTGAAGGGGCGATAACACTTGACCCCGGAGGCATTATTCTTTACAGCAACTCTCAATTTGCTTCAATGATAAAGATGCCCCTTTCTAAAGTAATCGGTCTTTCATTTTATCATTTTATTGCACCCACTTCAAAAGAACAATTTGCTACCCTTTTTGCCCGGGGGTGGAAAGAAGATTGCAAGGGTGAAATAGCCCTGCTACATGCGGAAAAAAATAAAGACTTTCAACTTTCCTTTACTTCACTTGAGCTCGATGAGGGTGTATCGCTAAGCATTATCCTTACTGACCTGACTGAGCAAAAAGAAACACAGAAACAACTGAAGTTGAATAATGAGCAGCTGGAAGAGATAAACCGCGCACTTGAAATCAGCAATCACGATTTGCAGCAGTTTGCTTCCGTAGCATCGCACGACTTGCAGGAGCCACTGCGAAAAATTCAGATTTATTCTAATCTTTTAAAGGAAAAATATAGCGAAAATCTTCCCACTTCCGGCTGTACTTACATCCATAAAATCATTGCTTCTGCAGAAAGAATGAGGGTGCTCATTCACGATATTCTATCATTCTCTCGTTTGTCGGAAAAAGACAATAAGTATGATTTGACAGATTTGAAGTCTTTGACAAAAGAATTGCTGAAAGATTTTGAGCTGATGATAGAAGAAAAGAAAGCAACCATAACGATAGGCGACCTTCCTGACATAGAGGTTAACCCTGGCCAAATACGGCAGGTACTCCAAAATATTATTAGTAATGCGCTTAAGTTTTCAAGAATTGGTGTCAGGCCGGTTATCCAGATTTATGGAACGCGGATTTGTGAAAATGCCTATGATAGCGAACCTGATAGAGCCGGCCCTTTTGCATGCGTTCACATAACCGACAACGGCATTGGGTTTAATGAAAAGTACATGACCAATGTGTTTACGCTTTTTAAAAGATTGCACACAAAAGACAAGTACGAGGGCACAGGCATTGGTCTTGCCATTACAAAGAGAATTATCGAAAAACACAACGGCAGTATCATTGCTAAAAGTGAGGAGGGAAAAGGATCGGATTTTATTATTGTGCTGCCGGTGAAACAGCAGCACCAATGATATAAAAACTAACGCTCTCGCTTTTAATCTGTGCCTACTAACTAGTGCTAGTTCCGGGCAAAGACAATAAAAATATAAACTAGATTTATGGTGCAATTCGATTCAAAAATGTAAGCAATGAAAGATATAAAATTGATGCGGGAGCATATAAAAGAGGTTATTGATGAAGCCGATGAAAAAACGGTTGAAATGGTTCATCAATTACTGGAAGATGGTGAACCGGACCCACTAGAGGACATGACCGAAGAAGATATGGCGTCACTGCGAAAGTCTTTAAAGCAAGCTGCAAAAGGAGATGTAATTCCTCATGCAACTATTAAGAAAGAATATGAGCAATGGCCCTAAAGTTTAGGGGCAGGCAAAATCCGAAAAGGTTTAAATATTAATTACCCCAAGTTTTTCTCCAACCCCCACCCATCAGGTTGGTATCTAAATGCCCCTTTCAACGGGAGGCAACATATACTAAATCACCTTTTACCAGCTCACAATTAGTTGATCTTACTATTAGCAAACTTTCATCGCAGATTACTTCTACTTCGTAATAGCCACCAAAAAAGCTAACCCTGCTCACCTCTCCTATTACTGCCCCCTCCTCCCCTTGCACTATTTCAAAATCTTCCGGTCTTGCAAATGCAGTTTTGCCATTGCTGCAGGCTAATAAGGCAGGAAAGTTTGCAGCGACAGGGCCGTCTATCAAATTATAATTCCCAAAAAGCCCTGCTACATACTCGTTCACCGGCTGCCTGTAAATTTGCAGTGGAGTTCCTTTTTGAATGATTTCACCAGCTTTCATTACAATGATTTCATCTGCCCATGATAGCGTATCGACGGGATCATGTGATACCAGGATGCAGGTTATTTTCAGTTTTTCGCTGATATCGTGTATTACTGATTTAAGCACTTTTTTATGAACCATATCCAGGTTAGAGTAAGGTTCATCGAGTAACAACAACTGCGGAGCAGTAACCAATAATCTGGCGGAGGCTATCCGTTGTTTTTCACCGCCTGAAAGTTGGTCGCTGCGGCGTTTTAGGAGGTGTTTTACCTGGCATATTTCAAATATTAAGCTGGCTTCCTCTTCGGGTATTTTGTTTGCCATTTCCAGTAATTCTTCGACCCGATAATTGTTGCGCAATTCGAAATGCTGAGACAGGTAGGCTATCTGTTGGTGCCCTGCAATTAGTCTTTCATCCGGACCCAACACTCTTTCATCATTTAAAAGCACCTCTCCCGACTGTGGCTGTGCCAGTCCGGCTATCACTTTTAATAAAGTGCTTTTACCAGAACCGGTTTCTCCTGCAATGGCAATTTTTTGAAATGCCTGTTGCGAAAAACTTACCTCCTTTAACACAAAATCATTTCCAACCTCCTTGCTTAACCCTGTTACCTGCAATAAATTCATTTGCTTTTGAATGTTGAATCAAAAGTAAAGTGTTTTGAAGTTGACAATGGCAATTAGTGACGCAATAGTCAGATGAAACTACCATAGTACAGGCTGTCGACAACAACTACCGAACCATGGCGTTAGTTAAAATCAATGCTAAAAACCAACAACTAAGCCTATTATTCTATTACTTTACCTAAAATTTATTCATCTCTTTATAACGCCAATACGTGAAATCACTTACCCTTATTGCAGTATTCTCCTTATCGATCGCGTTGTTTTCCATACAAAAAACATCAGCACAAAACCCCGAAAACTGGACCAGTAAACAATTAATTCAACCTGCTGATCTTGCTGAAATAATTAAAGCCGGCAAAGACGTACCGGTAATATTTAGTGTTGGCCCCGGAGCTACTATACCACATTCGATAGATATAGGAATGGGAAAAGAAAAGGAAAATATAGATAAACTTAAAAAGGAATTGAGCGGCAGACCTAAAGACTCAAAAGTAGTTATTTATTGCGGTTGCTGCCCGTTTGAACATTGCCCCAATGTACGTCCGGCAATTGAAGCAATGAAGGAGATGAAATTTACAAATTATCAGTTACTAAACCTTTCCCACAACATTAAAGCCGACTGGATTGACAAAGGATATCCGGTAGTAAAACAATAGTAAAATGAAGAACGCCGGGCATTGCTGCCACGGCGTTCTCCATTCACCAGACATCTTTCAAATATTGTTACTTTGCCGTGCTTGCTGCTGCACCTTTATTAACCGCTACGTCTAAGTATTGATTTCTTTCATCCTTCATTTGCTTGCCAGAAGTACCGCCAAAAACTTCGAGATAATATGTTGCAGGCATACGGCTGTTGAAGTTAGTTGCATAAATCGCTTTATCATTATCCGCATTATCGATCCAAATTGAATCTAGATTGTCATGAGCGTCTCTGCTAAGAATAATGCCATTTGCAGGAGAAGGATTGTCGAAAGAAGCACCGATTAAGAATTTTTGTGTTCCACTATTTCCTGCACTTGCCCCAGCCTTTATTTTAAAAAGAGGTGTAACCGAATCACCAAAAGCAATCACTGAAGTAACCAATGCGCCTGTGTTTACAGGCAAGCTAATTTTACCAATAAAAATATGTGATGCCGCTGGCGAAGAATCATTTTGAAAAGTGGTGTAGTATAAGTTAACATTCGTTGCGGGTGCATTTGGTGCTCTTCGTATACCAACCTTAATCTTAGTAATACTTATCGAATCGCTGCCGGCAGCAATTGCTGTAGGAATAGCCACGTCGTCGTATGCAACAACGGGAGTGCCTAATGAACCTAAACCAGGATTAAACCTGCTGGTGTATGTTGTACTTGAATATAACGCCTGTGAAAATACATTGCTAACCAATAAGACAAATAAGATAGGAAGTAAAACATTTTTCATAAGCCTGTTATTGATTTTTTGAACAAATATTGCTGATGTTGTTAAAATCAAAGATAGGCGAGGCCACCACCGAACATAGCTGCAAAAGGCTATAACAATGTCCAAAAGAGACAAATTAAAAGTAATTGTGTGCCTGGTATCTGTTAGGGGGTGATTGCATGATCAAGACAATTTTTTTGCCCCGCCGCTTTTGAGCCACGAGGGCAGTATTTTTATAGCACTGTGTCGGTACTAACTGAAGATTCGAAAGCAGCAATCTGCTTGCAAAACAGGTTACCCTGCAAAAATGAAAACCGCCTTTTACTAATGCTATAGCAGTGCTTTTCTTAAATCAACTTTTTTTAAGGTATTTGATGCTATTTGGACGGTAAACCGTAACCTTTTTGCATCGGCACTATGCTTGGATCATGTCCGCGAAAAGCACGGAATATTTTACCGAGATCTTCCGTGTTTCCTTTTGATAAAATCATGTCGCGAAACCGCTGACCGTTTGCTCTTGTTAACCCTCCATTTTCTTCAAACCATGAGTATGCATCCTCTTCAAGCATCTTTGTCCATAAATAAGCGTAGTAGCCCGCAGCATACCCATTACTCCAGATGTGCAGAAAGTAACTGGAACGATAGCGCGGTGGCACTTCAGGCAAATTGAGATGAGTCTTCTCCAACGAAGCACTTTCGAATCTATCTACGTCAATCATCTGATCTTCGTTTGTCAACTGGTGCCATTGCATATCGAGAGAAGCTGCTGCTAACAATTCAGTTAACCTGTAGCCCTGGTTGAAAGTGGAGGAATTTTTTATTTTATCTACCAGCGTTTGTGGCATTGGCTCACCTGTCTTGTTATGTATTGCATAATTTTTTAAAACTTTTGGATCTAGTGCCCAATGCTCATTAAACTGCGATGGAAACTCAACAAAGTCACGGGCTACATTAGTACCGGAAAGGGTTGGATATCTCTGACTTGCAAACAAACCGTGCAAGCCGTGCCCAAATTCATGAAACATTGTAGTTACGTCATCAAAACTTATTAATGCCGGCTGCCCGGATGCGGGTTTTGTAAAATTACAAATGTTATAGATAACGGGTTTAGCACCCAACAAAGTAGATTGCCCCACCATATTACTCATCCACGCACCACCTGATTTATTGTCGCGCTTGTAGTAGTCGCAATAAAATAAAGCAAACGACTTATTGTCTTTATCAAACACCTCAAAAACACGAACATCACTTTGATAAACCGGAAGGTCATGTCGTTCTTTAAATGTAAGCCCATACAATAAATTCGCTGCGTAAAACACTCCTTTTTCAAGCACTTTATTTAGCTCAAAATAAGGTCTTAGCTCACTTTCATCGAGGTTGTATTTCTGTTTTCGTACTTGCTCAGCATAAAAGTTCCAATCCCATGGCTGCAATTTAAACCCACCATTTTGCTGATCGATTAGCGACTGGATATCAGCAGCTTCTCCTCTTGCTTTTGCAGTTGCCGACGGTACAAGCTGGGCAAAGAATTCATCTACTGCTGCCGGTGTCTTTGCCATTTGATCCTGAAGCTTCCATGCTGCATAATTAGGAAAGCCTACTAATTGCGCTTTTTCAATCCTTATTTTCGCAATGCGTGTAATTGTACTTCTTGTATCATTTGAATCAGATTTCTCTGTACGGTTCCAGGATGCCTCAAACAGCTTTTGGCGGGTTGCACGATTAGTTAAAGATTGAAGCAAAGGCTGCTGGGTGGTATTTTGTAACGAGATTAACCACTTTCCTGAGAGCTTATTTTCTTTTGCATGTTGAGCAAAAGCATCTATTTGGGTCTGCGACAGTCCCTCAAGCGCAGCCGGATTGTCAATTACCAGCGCTGCGGCTTTTGTCGCTGCAAGCAATTGGTTGGTAAATTTTGCACTTAGCCCCGCTTCTTCTTCATTCAGCTTTTTCAGCTTTGCTTTATCCGCATCCGACAGTTTTGCACCGGCTAACAAAAATTGCTGGTAAGTATATTCCACTAACCGCTTTGACTCTGCGTCCAGCTTTAGATTGTTACGGCTATTGTAGATGCTTTCGATCCGTTTAAACAGCTTTAAATTCAGACTGATAGCATCCTGGTGCGCAGCTTGCTTCGGCGCCATCTCCTCCTGTATACCTTGCAGGTAAGGGTTGGTGTTTGCACCGGTTAGCAAGTTGAAGACATTATTAACGCGCGTATATAATTGCCCGCTTTTCTCCATCGCCACCAATGTGTTTTCGAAAGTGGGTGCGGCGTTATTGTTTGCTATTTTTTCAATCTCCTCCAATTGTTCTTTCATCCCCTGATTAAGAGCGGGTTTTAAATCTGTATCTTTTATTTTATTAAAAGGTGGAGCCTGGTAAGGAAGTGTACTTGCTGTAAAAAAAGGATTAGTAAAGGCGCTGGGGCTTTTCACCTGCGATTGAGCGCTGCTCTTGACAAATGCACCTGCTGCGGCAAAAAGTATCAGGTATGATAACAGAGAAAATGGCTTCATTCTTTCGTTTTAATTGTAGGGCTGAAAGTTAAATCATCTTGCGCGAGTTCAGCATCTGTACCATGCAATTTTAACGCAACACAAGCAAGGTTGTGCCACACGAAGTATTCGCAGAATAAAGGTTTATTTGCTGGTCAAAAGCAATGTTATGAAGGCTTGCTTTAAAGGAATGTAGTGCAATGCTAAACTATATGAGTAGTAGGCGCAAAGTTGAGGATTCAAATGAGAGCGCCTGGTTTATTCGTCGCTTTGTGGGCCTGGGTCTCTTCCATCTTCGAACCGGGCACTTTCACCTTCATCCAGATCATCTATTGGCTCTGGTGCAAGGCTTAGCTCGCCATCATCTTCTATGTCCTTTTCAGCTTCATCGTGGGCTGCTTTTACAGCATCGTCTTTTGGAGTAGGCATTGGGTTGTTTCTAACCTTGGGAGTATTATCGTCTAGCGGCATATCATTAATTTTATTATTGAAACAAAAGCAGTTAAAAATTTGTGCCAGTGCCTCATAAGGTGTTACACTATAGAACAACTTCCAATCATTTGTCCACCTTTCTGCTGTATGTGGCGCTTTGCTTTATCAAATCCGTGCTTGCAATAATGAAAGAAATAAGTGTACTTCGTTCATTGAAACTGAGGCTTCAATCATTCATCTAAGATTACGGTGAGATAATCAGTAACAAAAAAGGAAGATATTTCTGCAATCAGTCTTGTTCTTTTAAAATTAATTTTATAAGTTAGAGAACGTTTAGCAATGGTTGAATTTACATGCACTATAAAAAAATTTGGAGAACAAGGTGAAAAAACCAGTTGGACATACATTGACATACCGGAAGCCATTGCAGTACAACTAGTACCGGGAAATAAAAAGTCATTTAGAGTAAAAGGCAGGTTAGATGGTTTTACTTTTGAAGGTTTTGCTTTAATACCTATTGGTGGCGGTAATTTTATTTTACCTCTTAAAGCAGAGTTGAGAAAGGCACTTGGAAAGGGAAAAGGTGCAACGATAGATGTAAAGATGGAGGTTGACGTAAATCCAGTAAATCTGTCACCGGAACTAATGGAATGTTTATCTGACGAACCAAAAGCGCTCACTTATTTTAATAAACTTCCCGGCTCTCACCAGAAGTATTACAGCAGGTGGATTGAAAGTGCAAAAACAGTGTAGACAAAAGCAAAAAGGATTGCACAAACAGTTATCGCATGCGCCACGGGACAGCATTATGGAGAGATGATGAAGTCTCTAAAAGAAGATAAAGATAAGCTATGGAAATAGGCTCAAGTTTGCCTTAAACAACCTTTAACTACCGCGTGATTTTTTTACCGCTCAACTGAAGCTTTAGAACCTGTTTTAGGTAACACTTTACAACGTATCTTACCCCACTCGCTTCTACTGGTTCTGATTTCTACGTTTTTTCCCTACATCTCAAACATCGCTGCACCCGTAAGAAAAATCAAAAAAACAGAAAGTTTTTTTTGTAGATATAACTCAAAACGTACTTTTGCGCCGGAGGGTTGGCAGAGCGGTCGATTGCGGCAGTCTTGAAAACTGTTGACTGTAACAGGTCCTGGGGTTCGAATCCCTAACCCTCCGCCTAAAGGTTATTGAAATCACTTAAGCGCTACAAATTGTTCATTTGTAGCGTTTTTTGTTTTAGGCAACTTGTCAAACTGTTCGTTAAATCTCAAATTTTTGGTGTCTTATTGGTGAGGTATGCCTCATAAAAAAATCAAGTCATCAGAAGTCAATGCACTCCTAATAGTTTTGCTCGTATCGTCCACTGATCCAAATACTTCCTTTGAGCTACATGTCGATATAGCTTTGTAAGCCCCTGCCTTCATTTGTCAGTTTGATATATTTCCAGCCACAAGAGTCTATTCGGATTCTGGCTCTGCATATTTGCACCATATTCTATCCCCTTCAAAAAGCTTCTTGTCTTTTGACTATTTGGTTTCAGGTCTGGCATCTCCAAATCACTGCTTCCCCCACCCATTTTATTAATCTTATCTTTCAGCTTGCTCCCGCTGCCTTTGCTGCACTCATTTTGCAGCCTGCAGGTATTGCTCGAATTAACGCCAGTAGATGCAAACCGTACTTGCAACATTAGTGGTTTAAACTATATGTTGCGTTAGACTTTAAGAACTGCGATACCCTTTCTCCTCCATCATCTATAACGTGGGTCTGTGTCGCACCGCAAGTTGGTTGACGTGTGTCGGGCAAGGCAGGCTCTTTGAAAGGTTAGCTTTTGTGTGCCTTGCAATTGTGCCTGATTTGCAGCGTTGGCATAGGAGGCAATTGTCCATCAGTACAATAATCTCCACTATCCCGTTGTCGAAGTAGTTTAAGATAAAACTAAAACTTGGCAGTTAAGCCTATATAAAAACTCCTTCCTACTGCTGGTATTATTCCAGGTCCAGGATATTCATCAGTTCTTCGGGTAAAGTAGGATTTGTCCGAAAGATTATTTACACCACATTTTATAGCGTAATTATTAATTTTATAAGTAGCACTGAAATCTAAAACTGTATAGGCTGGAATGTATCCTGCTATTGGGTTATTGCTAATTCTTAAATTTGTTGCATCGCCAAAAGCATCGCCAACATAGCTAATTTGAAATGTTGATGAAAATTTTTTATTATTATAAATCATACCAGTTCTTTCAATCACTTTAGCAGCTTCTTCAACTCTGTTTCCTTTAAACTCACCACTTGTATATGTTGCGTCAACATAGGCCAATGAATTAAAAATACTCAGCCCTTGGTTTGATTGCTGGTTTAAATATTTTAAAAGATTAAACTCAGTGTATGCCTCAACACCCTTGTGCACGCTGTTTGCAATATTTGTTCTGTAAGCATAATTAAGTCCTGTTAGTGGGTCTGTCTCTACAACTTCGCCAATCCTATTATTATAAGCCAAATAAAATAAACTTACATCAACGTTTAAATAATTTTTTACAGTGGCTCTGTAACCTAAATCAGAATTGAACCCATAAGCATCTTTTAAATTGGGGTCAATTTTAGCTGCTACGCCAAACGGTTCGAGCTGGTTATAATCAATAGGCCGGTAAGCCTGACTAATATTGCCGTAAATACTTGAATTGCCTGATGGCTTAAACTCCAAACCAATTCCAGCTAACGAATATGTTCTGTTGCGCTCTTCATTAGGGATTTGCTTTGCATTGTCAACAGTTTTATAACCTCTAGCAGTACTTTTTAAATATTCAAATCTTAATCCCGGAGTTATTGTAAACTTTTTCCCTACCCTAAATATATTTTCAACAAATGGTGCAATATTAGTTGTTGTAAAATCTAAATTATAAGCCCAATCTCCTGTAATAGACAAATCAAAGTCGCTACCCGTAGTGCCTTCTCCGCCACCCTGACGTTTAAACCAGGCATGAGTAAATCTTATGCCGCCCGCCAATGTAGACTTGTGGTTACCTAATTTATAATTTGTAGACATCCTTCCTTCTATAGCAATGCTGTGCATATCTTCTATGCCTACTTCTCTCGGTACATATTTATGGGTTGCCGGGTCTATTTCATCTACTGCGCCTGGTCCGCCATCTTCGTTACGCCAAACCAAGGAACGATTGCTGAAAATATAAGTGGTCTTTAAACTTATGGTTGTATTTTCAGAAGGAGTAAGATTAATATAATTGCTTAAAATATTCCACGGACTTTTCAACCAATTCCTTGCCCTTGTAGAAGCTTTTGGATTTGCATAAAAAAGGCTGTCTGTTAACCCTCCGGGCATTTGTATTCTATTGCGGAGTAAAGAATATTCAATGCCAATATTTATTTTTTCTGACGGCGTATATTGAACTTTACCAAAACCTGAAAGCTGCCACTGCCGGCTGTTTGGGCGGTAGCCATCCATATTTCTGTATTGGATGAAACCATAGTAACTTATTTTTTTATAAGTGCCACCAATGGAGTTAAACGAATTATATAATCCCAAACTACCCCCTGTTTGTGATGTGCTAAATTCAAATGGTTTGTTTTTCGGGGCATCCTCTGTTACATAATTTACTAATCCGCCAAACTGTGCTCCGAATTGCAAAGAAGATGCACCCCTTACCAATTCAATTCTTTTTACTGCTTCCATTGGCGGAATATAATAAGCTTCATTATATCCATACACATCTGCACTTACATTATAACCATTTTGCCGTGTATTCATTTCTATACTTTGTATTGGGTTTAAGCCTCTTGTAGCAATACCATTAGCAGTAAAACCACCGCTTTCGGTTTCAACAATGTTTAAACCAGGTATCCTTCCAAGAATTTGCCTTGTGTTATTGATTGCTTTATTAGCATCTAAACTGTCAACAATGATTATTTCAGTTTTCTTGCCTGCATAAACAACGCCGTCTTTTACTTCTAATAAATGTCCTACACCACGTACATTTATATAGCCAGTTACCTTTACTTCTTTCAGCATCCTTACTGTGTCTTTTTGTTGTGCTTTTGCAGTTAGTAAACTCAGTAAAGCAATTATTACTGTTATAATTTTTTTATTATTCTTCATTGCAGTTTCATTTACCTGCAAATGTGAGATGATCAAATGGAGGAAGACTTTTATAATCGGGAAAAAGAATTACCTAATGCGGAAAAGCAGTTTTATATGACAAATGAGGGGAAAAATGAAACCGCCGAAAGCGATTTTACTTCTATTCCTTCTTTTTCTTTTTGTCTGGTCTAATTGAAAGACTGGTGGCCATGTGTTGGCAATTGCAGCTCTTTTGCAACGTTGGCTTTTGTTCGTTTGGTTTTGTGTGCCTTGCAAATGTGCTGTGGGTAGTTAGAGACGTCACATTAAATATCTTGTCGCTTGAAGGCGCGCGAAACTTTTCATGTCTTGCCCTGAAACAGGTTGGCCATTTTTTTTACTTAAAAAATAGGTCTTTTTTGTTTTTTCTCCCTAAAAATGAAGTTTAATCCAGTTTTAGACTAACAAATAAAGCCTGGTTGTCAACGTATTATTTGCTATTTTTCGCGGCAAGATCTTACAATTCTGAAAACGCTTCTGCATTAGATTTTTCGAATTTTTGTTCAACCTATTTTAGGACAAGACACTGTTGATAAATTATTTGCTTAATTAAACCAAACGGCGTACCCCTGTCTTCGCAAGTGCCATGCAAGTTTTTCCTCCATTGCCAAGGCTTCCTCACGGGTCATTGGTTTTACGTTAAAATGTTCATACAAACTTGGACGCAGGTATATTCCATACTTCTGCACCACGTAAGCTGATAACTTGTGTCCTTTTTTGTTTATATATCCGGTTTTGTGCTGTTGCAATCGTTCCGCCGGTGTCTTACTTGTCATGCCTACATACAAACACTCTAAAGTGCCATTAAACTGCGGGTTCGCCGCTCTGAACTTCCAATTTTCGGTAAACACTCGTTTTGACAGCTCTACCACATATACCCGGTATGTCACTTTCGACATTTATTGCAGCTTTTACTGTGTCAAAGTAAGGATTAATAATCTTTCTAAAATTAGCCTTTGGCAAATACGAGCAAGGCACATTTGTATTTATGTTGCATCGACTTTTAACCTTGTAAACGTTGCAGGGCTATTAAAAAAAGGAACAGAATAAATTGATGTAGGGAGGTAGCGTCGAATAATATGTGGTACCTACGGCACTGGTAGCAGTGTTTTAATATAAGTTCTACTGATACGTTGCTTATATAGAGCAAGGAATAACCGCTTAAGTACCAAATTAATGTCTGTGTTTAAAACTTTTTGAATGCGTAGAGGTTGTATATCGCTAGCAAAAAAAACAACACGAATCATGCAAGTAGCGTAGGTACCAAATAAAAAACCCTTGAAGGCAACGTCATTAGAAAATACGAAATTCACGAGCATTGGCTTTTGAAAAAAAACTACAGATTGAATATGATCAAAAATTCTTAACCGATTTTCTTAGCGAATACCAGAAAGACTATGTTCTGTGAGTATCTTTGACATGTATAATTCTGTAGGATCAACTCAATAAAACGGATCAGTAATTAGACAGGATATGTACATTTTCCTGTCTTACCAATAGTAATTTAAAAACCATCAGAAATCACTGCTTATGACGATCAGGAAACTTACCTCGTTTCTTCTGCTTATGCTCTCAGTTCTCTCCCTTTCTGCCCAGGAAAATACGACGTCGGTAAAAGGTGTTGTGAAAGACGAGAAGGGAACCCCGATTGAGGGGGTTAGTGTGCGGGCAATCAACACTTCCACTAATGCAGCTTTCGGTACCCAAACAAATACGTTGGGCGCTTTTATTTTTCAACGGCTGCCTGCAGGCCCTTACAGTTTCGAATTCAGTGCAATTGGGTTAAAAGCTCAAAATAAGAGTGGGTATGCTTTGAAGGCTGGGGAAACCGCCTCGGTAAATATAACCATGAGCGATACCTCTCAGTTGCTCGATCAGATCACAGTCGTAGGGTACGGCAGCCAGCGCAGGCGCGATGTAACCACGGCGGTAGTAGGCTTGCGAGCAAAGGATATGGAAAATCAACCGGTTAATAACGTGGCTGAAGCGATGGTGGGAAAAATGACCGGTGTACAGGTGGTGCAAGGCACTGGTCAGCCGGGAACGCCTCTATCCATAAAGGTAAGAGGTGTAGGAACCATTACAGCAGGTACAGAGCCACTGTACGTGATAGATAACGTTCCTACTTCAGCCAACAATCTCAATACACTAAATACCTACGACATTGAATC
The DNA here is from genome assembly GCA_030948675.1 of Bacteroidota bacterium. Lineage (GTDB taxonomy): Bacteria > Bacteroidota > Bacteroidia > Chitinophagales > Chitinophagaceae > Segetibacter. The sequence continues at coordinate 13,510 of JALYZZ010000189.1, forward strand.
GATAGAAGTCCTGAAAGACGCATCATCCGCCGCAATTTATGGATCAAGGGGATCGAATGGGGTGGTGATCATCACCACAAAGCAAGGTAAAAGAGGAGCGCCGGTTGTATCGGTAAATTCAATGGTGGGAGTACAAAGTGTTGCGCACAAAATCAACATGCTCGATGCGTATGGTTATTCCTCTCTTGTTCAGGATGCAAGAAACAACGCTTATTCCGACCAAATGATTTCTAACAATCTGCGGAGACAGGCAGGGGGATTAGCTCCCATCAATTTTTCGCTTTCTGATGACAATCCCACAAGATTAATCAACACCGGCAATAATACCAACACAATTATTCCAGTTGAAGTGCTGCCTTACTTAAATGGAACACCGGGACTTGTAAATACAGATTGGCAGGATCAGATCTACAGAAAAGCCCTGATACAGGATCATTCGCTATCCGTTTCAGGTGGCTCGGAAAACTTGCGTTATTATACTTCGCTGGAATATTTGAACCAGGACGGCATTATTATCAACAGTAATTTTCAAC
>JALYZZ010000285.1 GCA_030948675.1 Bacteroidota bacterium
GTCCATATCTCCCAGGTTTCCCTCACTTACCTGTTTGCCATTTACGTTACAGGTCATCTTTAAATTCCAGCTTCTACCAATATGAGGTGGTTTGGGAGTAGTTTCAAAATCTTTCAGTTCCTCAAGCGTTACTAACCAGGGACCGATTGTGGTAGCAAAGTCTTTACCTTTTGCCGGTCCCAGGTTTAGTAGCATCTCCTCCATTTGTAAACGTCTGGCACTAAGGTCATTCATCACCATTAACCCGGCAATATAATCATCAGCTTCTTCAGCTTTTATGTTGCGCCCCTTTTTGCAGATCACAATCGCCGCTTCAAGTTCAAAATCAAGTTTTTCCAAATGATCGGGCATGCATTTTACCTCTCCCGGACCTTCTACATTGCGGTGATTTGAAAAGTAAAAAATGGGATACTGGTCAAACTCGGGAATCATAGCCACCTTGCGATTTCTGCGGGCAGCAGCAACGTGTTGCCTAAATGCGTAGGCGTCTCGAAGCGACGTAGGTAAAGGAACAGGTGCTAACAGGTGAACACTATTGTACGGTATAATATTACCTGTATAAGTTGCTCCTTCTTTTAAACCGGCTTCGGCTTGTAAAGTCGCATTATAATTTTTATCCCAGTTTTTTAAAAAATCGGCCATGTTAGCCGGTAGCTCTGCCGACAAGCTGTTGACATCGTATAGATATTCATTATACAATAAAGCTAACTGATCGTGTCCCGACTTTAGATAAGAGACTAATTTCATGATGGTGATATCTTAGCAATATGCGTTATTAAAATATAGGATTAAAATTTGCTCCGGCATTTGTTGTTGTACAAGTGTGTGACACAACCATGTACCATCAAAAACTACTGCTGGTACCAAAAAAGTTTATTCAATCCAGCTCTCAGTATAACCTGGCTTTTCAATTTCTATCGCTTGCTTAGTAAGCATTAATGGATGAAAAGTGTCTACCATCACGGCCAGCTCTTTTGTTTCTTTTGCACCAATACTTTTTTCGACTGTGCCCGGATGCGGCCCATGTGGAATGCCGGCAGGATGAAGTGTAATCATTCCTCTGGTTACGTTTTTACGGCTCATAAAATCGCCGTCGACGTAATACAGCACTTCATCGCTGTCGATATTACTATGATTGTACGGCGCAGGGATTGACAACGGATGATAGTCGAATAACCTGGGCACAAAAGAGCAAACGACAAAATTGTTGGCTTCAAAAGTCTGATGAACAGGAGGCGGCTGGTGAACGCGGCCCGTGATGGGTTCGAAGTCATGAATGGAAAACGCATAGGGATAGCAGCAACCATCCCATCCAATTACATCAAAAGGATGACTGGCATAGTGGATATTGTACAAAATTCCCTTCTTTTTAGTACGAACCTGAAAATCGCCTTTTTCTGTGTGCGTTTGCAGGTTTTGAGGAGGGCGAAGGTCTCGTTCAAAATAAGGGGAATGCTCTAATAGTTGCCCGTATTTGCTGAGGTATTTTTTGGGGAAACGGATAGGACTGAAAGATTCAACAATGAAAAGCCGGTTGTTTTCATTATTGAATTGTATTTGATAAATAGTTCCGCGGGGAATGATCAGATAGTTCCCATACGAAAAAGGCAGATCTCCATACATTGTCTGTAGAGTACCACTTCCCTCATGCACAAAAATCATTTCGTCGGCATCCGCATTCTTGTAATAATACTGCTGCAGGCTTTTTTGAGGTGATGCCAGCACGATGTGCAGGTCGTTATTGACCAACACTGGTATCCTGCTGTCTAAGTAGTCTTCCGCAGGCTTAATATTAAATCCTTCGAAACTACGGTGCTTTAGCATCTTCTCTTCTGCAACTTGCGGGGCAACGTTTGTAGGATTTTCTGTTCGTATGATTTGCGTTGGCGGATAAACATGGTACAGCAGAGAATAGTCATTTGAAAAACCTTCCGTAGAAAAGAGCTCTTCTGAATATAATCCTCCATCAGCCTTTCGAAACTGCGTGTGTCTTTTTTGAGGTTTTTGTCCCAAAGAATAGTAATATGGCATAGCGAACAGTTTGTTGATAATAAAAATAGAAAGATGCTACCAGTCATCCAGCGACAATTGCTTACATCAGGTCTAAGCAACTTGAGTTGGCAGACCTTCTGCCTTAAGAAGAGATTTCAAAAGTTTATCTGCGGTAAAAAATATATTTGCCCGTTGAAATAAAGACAAAGAAGTAGATAGTTGAATACCGTCTAAAGTCCTTAATCCTTCCAATGCATACTTAGAACAAAGAATTCACGCCTGTTCAATGATAATACTATCAATTGCAACAAAAGTGTATTTTCTAAAGTCAGAAGCAAATAAAAACAATATCCTTTCGGCTTCAGCCAGAGTGATATCTTTTGTACGTAACTTTTTCCAAACTGCAGAAGTAAATTCAATTTTTGTAACTTCTGAAAGAAATATACCTGTTATTTTTATGGTTTTAAGTATAAGCTCAAACTCTGCTGTATCAGCTTCCTTATGATAAAGCTTATACAAAGAAGAAGTGTCTAAAAAATTTTCATACCTCCGTTCTTCTCTCCTCTATTACTGCAGCACAAAAAGAGCCGGTATAATTTTTCAAATTTTCTTGACTTTCAGAAAATGAAAAGTCTGACAATAAAAGAGGCTCTTCCGAGACATCTTGTACATCTTCCAGAAATGTGACAATGACTTTAACTGGATTGTTTGATGAATATTCTCTGTCAAGCTTTACATATCCATTTTGATATGTTCCAACAACAGCAACCATAACTTATAGTTTTACGACATCAAATGTAGCTAATAAACGGAAGGCAGCTTTCCGTTATTTGCAAAACATAATTACAAATTTCCTCTTGCTTCCTGCTCTCTTTCAATGGCTTCAAACAGTGCTTTAAAGTTACCTTTTCCAAAGCTTTTTGCCCCCTTTCGTTGTATAATTTCAAAGAAAAGTGTGGGCCTGTCCTGCACAGGTTTCGAAAACAGTTGCAGCAGGTAACCTTCATTATCCCTATCCACTAATATGCCTAGCTCTTTTAAAGGTTCCAGGTCTTCGTCTATATGCCCTACACGGTCGAGCAAATCATCATAATAGGTATTTGGAACTTTCAAAAATTCAACACCTCTGCTCATTAATTCCTTCACCGTTTTTACAATATCTTGGGTAGCGAGCGCAACGTGTTGTACACCTTCACCATTATAAAATTCAAGGTATTCCTCTACCTGCGATTTTTTCTTCCCTTCTGCAGGTTCGTTGATCGGAAACTTTACATACCCGTTTCCATTGCTCATCACCTTGCTCATAAGAGCAGAGTACTCGGTCGAGATATCTTCGTCATCAAACGTAAGAATGTTCTTGAATCCCATCACTTCTTCATAAAACTTAACCCAGCGGTTCATTTGATTCCACCCAACATTTCCAACACAGTGGTCTACGTATAATAAGCCTGTATCAGCCGGCTGAAAGTGAGGAACATGCCAGTAGCGATAACCGGGCATGAATACCCCCTTATAATTCTTTCTTTCGATAAATAAGTGAGCAGTATCTCCATAAATTTTTATTCCAATTATTACTACCTGTCCTTCGCTGTCTTCTAATTTATGTGGCTCCGTATAGCTTTCTGCATTGCGCAAGATTGTTTGATGCCATGCATCTGTTGCATTCTCTACCATTAAAGCCAGGTGCTTTACGCCGTCGCCATGTTTGTAAATATGATCAGCAATGGCATTGCCCGGCCTGATAGGTGTGGTCAGCACGAAGGTTAGTTTGTTTTGCCGCACTACATAACTCGCCCGGTCTTTCATTCCCGTTTCAGGACCTGCGTAAGCCAGCGCCTGAAAACCAAAAGCACTCATATAATAATGGGCGGCCTGTTTTGCATTTCCAACATAAAATTCCACATAATCAGTTCCCAGCAAAGGCAGGAAATCTGTCTTATTTTCAACAACTTTTTTTCCTAATGAAATAGCTGCCATAGCAATTTAGTTTTAAAATATAATCAATAATAACACTGCTAAAAGTGTTGCTCGTAAAATAAAATAATAGAGAACTAAAGTGTCGTATCTATGGCAAGGGCTTGCATCAGGCAGACGTAGTAGTTATGCCTGGTAACGAAGAGCTTATGTGGATAGTCAGGTCTCATAAAAGCGCGTGTAGCAAAATACTACAAAAACTATTCCTTCCAAATACAAATTGCCCAACACAAACTACAAATAACAATATGTTGCTTTCTCTTCTAACCCTACCTTTGCAACTCAAAACATTACCTTACAACAAAAACTGATTGTTACAATGAAAATTACTGTAGTAGGTGCAGGGGCCGTAGGTGCTACCAGTGCCGATAATATTGCCCGTAAAGAACTTGCATCAGAACTGGTGTTGCTTGACATTAAAGAGGGTGTTGCAGAAGGAAAAGCGCTCGACATGACCCAGACGGCGGCCTTATTAGGCTTTGATACCCGCATTACCGGCAGCACCAACGACTATTCTAAAACTGCTGACAGTGATGTTGTAGTGATAACATCGGGTCTACCGCGCAAACCAGGTATGACCCGCGAAGAACTCATAGGTACCAATGCTTCTATTGTAAAAGGTGTAACAGAAAACCTTTTACAATATTCACCTAACGCTATTATCATCGTTGTTTCTAATCCTATGGATACAATGACATACCTGACGCTTACTACCAGCGGGGTACCAAAAGAGCGCATTATTGGCATGGGCGGCATTCTTGACAGTGCCCGCTTTAAATGCTACTTAAGCCAGGCTTTAAGCTGTAGTCCAAATGACCTTAATGCAATTGTTGTGGGTGGCCACGGCGACACCACAATGATACCATTAATGAGGTATGCAACATGGAATAGTGTTCCCGTAACAGAATTTTTAAGCCAGGAGCAACAGCAAAAGATCGTTGCCGACACCATGGTTGGTGGCGCTACTCTTACAAAATTATTAGGTACTAGTGCTTGGTATGCACCTGGCGCAGCAGTTGCTGCTTTGGTGGAAAGTATTGTACGTGATGAAAAAAGACTGTTTTCGTGCTCAGTAAGCGTAAGTGGCGAATATGGCCAAAGCGACATCTGCCTCGGAGTTCCCGTAATTGTGGGAAAGAACGGCTGGGAAAGAATTGTAGACTATAAACTGAACGACCAGGAAATGGCTACATTTAAAAAAAGCGCCGACGCAGTAAGAAGTATGAACGACGTACTTAAGACTTTGTGACGATAAGGAAATAGGAAGTAATGATAGCTGACACAGTAAACCTCAACGGATTTCTCCTTTGAGGTTTTTTTATTTATTTGAAAGGCCGCTCTGCCTGCTGTTGTTATTGGCTCTCTCATGCTGTTGATGTGACCCTTCCAGTTTCAACATTCATTTTTTTAAAGCAGTGTCTATTACACCAGATATTAAAGCGCACAAGTTGCAGCAGATAGTATACTGTAATCTGTGCAAATTTTTCGCTGGTTGATAAGTTCCGCGGCGAACTGGCACGAAAATTTAAAAGCATTAATCAAATGTATCTTTATGGAAAGCTCACAGGAGATATTACATGGATCAAGCGATACCGAGAAGGGTGCCTATTTAGGTGCGATTGCATCTATAGCAACTGCAGACCGTACAGCAAGCGAAGAAGAAATAGAGTATCTGCGTAAACTGGCAGAAGCAGCAGGTCTTTCGAATGATCAAAAAGATGCTGTAATAAGAGCTGCAACAGAAATAAGCGATGCAGATGCGAAACGTTGTTTAGACGTTCTAAAAACAAGCGAGTTAAAGTATTCCCTTGTTACGGACCTGATTGCTTTTGCTAAATCGGACAACAGTTATTCAGACGAAGAGCAAAAGACCATACAGAAGATGAGCGATTACCTGGGGGTAAACAAGGAACAATTTTCATTGTTAGACCATTTTACAAATAAAGCGATTTCTACCGCTTCGGCAAATGCTGCTTCTAACCAGTCAGCTTCTTCAACTAATGCTTCTAGCAGTAATTCACAACCGCAAGAAACAGACTTTTTATCATCACTTGGTCTTAAGGACAAATTAGAAAGTGTTGGCATTAAAGGAAGCGGCTTGTTAAAAGGACTTTTAGGAATAGCCGCACCTATGCTTTTGGCTAAAATGGTAACCAGTGGATTAAGTAGAAACCAGGGATATGGAGGAGGGGTGTTTGGAAACAGCGGCGGAATGTTTGGCGGAGGCGGCGGTTTGATGGGTGGAGGACTGGGATCTATTTTTTCAATGTTTTCAGGCGGTGGCGGCTACCGCAGATCGGGCGGGCTGCTATCGAGAATCTTTGGTGGGTTTTAACGGTATTAACTTTTTTCATCATTAAAAAAATTAGAAAAACAGATGAACTGGATTTTACAATTACTGATTAATGCCGCAGTACTATTGTTAGCTTCTAAAGTAATGTCAACAGTAAAAATCAGAAGTTTTGGCGAAGCTGTTTTAGTTGCACTGGTTATTGGTATTTTAAATTACACAGTAGGCGCAATTCTAAGGTTTCCTCTAAATCTCTTTACCTTATACCTACTTCAATTTTTTGTTCGGCTAATCGTGTTGGCTATTGTAATCAAGATTGCAGACGCTATTTTTTCGGGCTTTGAGGTAAAGTCTTTTACTACGGCCATTATTCTAGCCTGCATTATGGCTGTTGCAGGAAGCTTAATATCTTACTTATTTATTGGAAACTATCATTAAAACTAAACAAACAAAATATGCGACTTACCAACTTTAAAATTGTGGCAGCAGGATTGCTTATTTCTACGGGTCTTTCGATAACCGCTTGTAAAAGCAAAAAAGACACAACACTAAACGTAGATACTATTGCCACCACTCCTATACAGAG
>JALYZZ010000288.1 GCA_030948675.1 Bacteroidota bacterium
CGACCGTTCTATTGTATTTATAATAACCGGATGCCATCATTCGCCCTATACCAATAGTAAGATCGTGGGTTCATCTATTGGGGTAAGACAAAAGTTTGTTACCTACTTTCTTAAATCTCAGAAAAGCCGGTTGTTTTTATCGGGCCACAGCCACAATTTTGAGCACTTTCAGCAGCAGGGAAAAGATTTTTTTGTCATTGGCGGTGGCGGCGGCCTTCATCAACCATTGAAACACGGAGAGGGTCTGTTGCAAGACCTTGCAAAAGAGTATAAGCCCGCATTCCACTATCTTTCTGTAGAAAGGCAAGCAGATAAACTTGAGTTAACATCCGTTAGGCTAAAGCCCGATTTTACTGGTTTTGAGGCCGGAGCAAAATTCGAAATATCACTGCATGCCGCCGGGGGTGCCATCGCTGCAGATGAGCCTCGCCGAAATTCCGCCGGTCAATAACCTCGCTGTTAATTACTCCTTTCATGTACAATCTTTATGTGTTCTCCATGCTCTATAACCAATGCCGTCTGTGGCCTTTTTCTTTGTCAAGATTACGTGCTGCATACTAAAATTTATGCAGGTAGGGTCAGTGGTATGTTGAAGGTTTAAAATGTATCAGGTACTTGTTTTATTATTTTTAATAATTATCTTGTATGGAGTTTATAAAGCTGTTAAGGTGTTTATGAGCTAATGCCCCTCCCCCGAAGTTGCTGTAGATTGGAAATACTAAACCGATAAGTTTTTATGCAAAGAATAGCATGCGCCGGTTTCATCCTTTTTATTGTCTCCTGCGCTCCTGCAAGATTTGTAAAGCCTCTGCAAAAAAAACAGCAGGCAGTAAATGTCTCATTAGGCGGTGCCCTTATAAGTTATAGCAAGCTTACCATACCAATGCCCTTTGTTACTGCCACTTATGGGTACGGCGTTGATAGTACGCTTACCGCCTTCGGATCTCTAAATGTAACCTCACTGTTATACGGCAATTTGCAAGCTGAGATAGGTGTAACGAAGCAGCTGGTGCAACAAAGAGGCGGCTGGCCTGGCATCAGTGTTAACCCTGTTGCAAATATCATTTACCGCAAAGATGCTTCAAAACTTTACCCGGAAATTGATATAAATGCTTTTTGGGATTACAACCACAAGCGAAATTTTTTTTACGCAGGTATTTCCAATTGGTTTGAGTTTACCGGCACAAGAGTGAATGACCAAAAGCAGGAGCACCACTGGATTTTTACACCGATGGTGGGAGAAACTTTTGTTAGAAGAAAATGGAATTACAACGTTGAGTTGAAGATGATCGCTCCTAACATTGCCAACAACAGCAGTGTTGTTGATTATAAAACTCCCTTTGGAACCCATGGCGCGTTCGGAATATATATAGGCTGTACCAGAAAATTTTAGCAGATGAAAACCAGCACTCATATCTCATTTTCAACAATAATAATGGCAGTTGCTTTTACCGGCTGTTTGCGTTTGGATAGTAGTTTGTTCAATGCCAATGAAAACAAAATAGATAAATACTTATTGAATAATTACAAGGGTGAAGTAGATTTTACACTTGACGGCAGTTATGCTATACCGGCTAATCTTGTTTCTCTTTTCACCTTATCTTCCAAAGGCATAGATGAGTTGGCAGGTACTAAAATTTACGCTGTTTACATTGGCGATACTACACGTATTTCAACTGATACTGTCATTGTTTATTGCCACGGCAATAAGGATCATCTTGATTTTTATTGGCCCAGGGCACAATTGCTCGCTAACACTAATGGCAAAAACAGGTATGGGGTACTAATGGTGGATTATAGGGGTTACGGTTTGTCAGATGGCAAGCCATCTGAAAGCGGATTATTTAATGATGTAGACGCAGGCTTGCAATGGCTGAAAGCAAAAGGTCTTACTTCTGAACGATTGATAATGTATGGCTTTAGTATGGGGAGCGTACCTGCAACAAAACTTACTGCTGAGCCGCGAAGCATCAAACCTTCTAAACTCATTCTTGAGGCTCCTATTGCTTCTGCTGATGCAATCGTGCAAGATGCATCGGCCCTTGCCTTACCGGCCTCGTTTTTCACCGATTTAAAAGTAAACAACGCAGATCTGATAAAGAAAGTGACGCAACCTTTTATGTGGATACACGGAGAGGAAGATGACTTTCTCAATATCAACACGCAGGGTGAGGTGGTTTTTAATAACTACGGGGGCGCTGTTCAAAACAAATACGCTTATCGCATACCTGGTGCAGGTCACAGCAATGTACCTGTTTATTTTACCTTTCCAAAATACCTGCAGGCAGTAGGTAGTTTTATTAGAAAATAAACAAGCTTCTATCTAAGCCAGCAACTGTAAGCCTGCCAGCAGTGTCAGCGTCAGCAAAATCTTATTCCCACAGTTATACGCTTCATGTTCATTGTTACTCATGTTACGAGTTAAAGCCCATACTGCCGGTCGAATTAAATCCAAAACCGTGAATTCAATAGATCAAAGCACCAGGTTTACTATTGGTATCATCTGCTACAACAATCGCGATGCGCATAGAAGGTAGGTCTTTGCTAACCATTTAAATATCACTTCCCGACCTTCCATTTCGAAAAAAATTCCATTCAAAACATCTGGCTACTATTTGGGCGAAAAAGCTTGCATTTTTAGAATAGAATTTCTACTTTAAAAATATGATAAGTATTTATTTAATATTTAGAAACGCTCTACAGCGGGCAGCTTGGGCGGTTTTGTTGTCCTTATCATTTTCATTCTTAGAAGCTCAGAACATTATTGGAGATAGTGTTTTTGCAGCAATAGCGCCAGCCTATGATAGCGTTGGTGGCTTCCACCGGTTTTGGCTTGGCGAGAGTTATCGCAAACTTTGGGCAGCGCCGGTAAAAATGCGGGTTTTTCATTTATCCAAAGAAAAGGGCGGACTAACTATATTGCAAAGAGGTGGCGGATTGCAAACAAAATCACTACGGCTGAAAGACGCAAGGGGGCGGCAATGGGTATTGCGAACCATTCAAAAATACCCTGAACGTGGTCTGCCGGAAAAACTAAGAAAAACTGTTGCTAAAGACATTCTGCAGGACCAGGTGGTAACGGGGCACCCATACTCCGCTTTAACCGTTCCTCCTTTCGCTAAAGCACTTAACATTCCACATTCAAATCCTGAAATTGTGTACGTGCCCGACGACCCTGCTTTAGGCACGTACAGGGCTGATTTTGCAAATTCGGTATTATTGTTTGAAGAAAGAGAAGCGGTAGATACGCTAAAATCCGACAACACAGAAAAAGCACAGGAGGAGCTAAAGAACGACAACGATAACCGGGTTGATCAAAGATTGGTATTGAGAGCGCGTCTGCTTGATATATTAATGGGCGACTGGGACAGGCATGAAGACCAATGGCTGTGGTAACGGATAAAAGATAAGCACGGCGTGCTGTATACAGCGGTGCCGCGCGACCGGGATAAAGTTTATTATAACACGTCGGGGGTGCTTCCATGGGTTCTTTCACACCAATGGCTTAAGTCTAATTTGCAAAGCTATTCGGGAAAAGTCAGAGACATAGCTGGCTATAACTTCAACAACCGGTATTTTGACCGGTATTTTTTAACTGCTTTAAACGAAAATGACTGGAAAGAGGAAATAAAATACCTTCAAACTAAGATCACTGACAGTCTTATCAGGCAATCTGTCCGGCTAATGCCCGATACCATTTATGCTTTATCGGGCGAAAAAATTATAAAGACGCTAATAGCACGACGAGCTGATGTAGAAAAGCAAGCGCTCAACTATTATAGATTTATTTCAAAATATGTTGACATTCCCGCTTCTGACAAACATGAGCTATTCGATATAGAAAACAAACCTGGTGGTGATGTAGCGGTAACGATTTTTAAAATAAAAAAAGATGGCACTAAAGATAAAGTCATTTTTAAAAGAACATTTAATGCAGCGGTAACCAAAGAAATAAGACTATACGGTTTCGCAGGAAGGGATGTTTTTTCTGTTTCCGGACAAGGAATGTCGCCAATAAAAGTGCGAATGATTGGAGGTGCGGACAGGGATAGCTTTTACGTGAGCAACCATGTTGACAACAAGGGTAAATTATATGTGTACGACCGCTCTGATGAGGAAAATGTGTTGCCTGCTCCATACAAAGTTACTGTACGTACCTCAACGGATAGTACCGTGAATGGTTTTGACAAACATGCTTTTAAATACGACCAGTTAGGGCCGGTAGGGCTAGTGCAATATAACCTCGACCAGGGCTTTCAGTTTAGGGGAGGTATCATTTACGAAAAGCACGGTTTTAGAAAAGAACCGTATGCTGTCCGTCACGAGATATATGGCAATTACTCAACGGGAAGAAAAGCTTTTATGTTTACCTATTCTGGCGATATCAAAAAGGTATTTGGAAATACTGATTTGCTCATTAATGTGTTGTCAAGAGGGCCGCACAACATTAGCAATTTCTATGGAATAGGAAATGAAACGGAATTTTTAAAAACAGGTACCAAAGGAATTGATTTTTACCGCAACCGCTACGATTACCTCAATGCAGACATACTATTAAAACGACTTGTTCAAAAGCACTTAAGGCTTAGTGCAGGTGTTGCAGGACAGTATTACAACAGTGCTGACCAAAACAATACCGGGCATTTTTTAAACATCTATAATTCCCTTCATCCCGGCGAAGCCATTTTTTCAACGCGCTATTATGCCGGGCTGGTAACAGGTGCAGAGTTAGATACGCGCAACCACTTTTTATTGCCCGCCAGTGGCATTTACTGGACTACAGGATTGCGGGCAATGCAGGAGATAAACGGTGATAAGAAATCATACGGGCTGCTTCGAACTGACATCAGTTTTTATCTTCCGGTTTTCAGAGATTCAAATATAGTTATCATCAATAGGTTGGGTGCAGGCACTACCGTCGGTAATCCCACATATTTTCAGCAGATGCAGTTGGGGGGGGTACAAAATCTCCGGGGGTTTCACTCCATACGTTTTACCGGCAACACTATGTTTTATCACAGCATACAGGCACGCTTAAAGCTGTTTGACTTTACCTCTTACTTATTGCCCGGCTCTTTTGGCCTTATCGGGTTTCATGATGTAGGCAGAGTTTGGGTACCTGGCGAAAAGTCTGATAAATGGCACAACGGATACGGTGGGGGCATTTATGTAATACCTGCAGACCTTGTGTTAATACAGTTATTCTTCGGGCATTCGATCGAAGGAACGCAGCCATATATAACTGTCGGTTTTAACTTTTAAATAATTCTTTGACTGTAGTCTAAGAAACGGAAGCTAATAAAAGAAGACGATTGTTGACCCGAATAATACACGTACGACACATTGACCAAGCCATTAAGTGTAGAAGAGGAGCGTTGAATGAAAATGACAGTTTATAAACAGAAGTCTAAACCGTGGATCACTAAGCAACATCTTCAGTTTAATTCCGCAGCACTTTTTTGATAATAAAATTCCAACATGTTCAACAGGATTTATTTCAGCTCTTTCATCATCGTATTACTATTACCAAATTGGTCTTTTGCACAGCCACTTGCCGCTGGGGTAAAGCGAATCCTATTTCTCGGTAACAGCATTACCTGGGCGGGTAACTACGTCAATGATGTAGAAGCCTTTATACGAGTGCAACACCCGGTGCGCGAACTAGAATTTATAAACGCTGGGTTATCAAGCGAGACTGTATCAGGTCTTTCAGAGCCGGGGCATGCAGGTGGAAGCTTTCCCAGACCAGACCTTCATGAAAGGCTTGCACGGGTGCTTACACAAACAAAGCCGGACCTTGTTTTTGCCTGCTACGGGATGAACGACGGGATTTATATGCCTTTTGATTTGGACCGCTTCCAAAAATTCAAGGATGGCATCAACTGGTTGCATGCTGAGGTAACAAAAACAGGAGCAAGGCTTATTCATTTAACACCGCCATACTATGATGAGGTAA
>JALYZZ010000306.1 GCA_030948675.1 Bacteroidota bacterium
GAAGGTATTTGGAGGCTTGTGTTAAAGTAAGTGCACCATAGTTGTACCAAAACTCACCGTCTCTATTCTTTTTGTCCACGACAACGTGGCGCCGAAATTGATCAAAGGCGGCTGTAAAACTATCCTGCCACCCTTTAGCATAATCATCCTTTAACCTATTAATTAATAAGATGCAGTGCATAGCTTTATTGCCTCTTAATTTTGGGCCTGGGTACTTATCAAAAATTTCAAAAGCAAGGTCCAATACTTTAGTGAAGCGATTAACTTCAGGAGTATGAAGCTTGAAACCTAAGTTTTGATAGTAATAATCATCCACGTTTTGCGTACTGGTGTCCATCCAATTACCTTCTGTAGCTTTTGGAAAGTAAAGCATTCCTATTTGTGCACACAATGTTCTAATCTCACCCCTGTCTGTTGATTTTGTTTGCAAAACTCTACGGAAGAAATCATGACCCGGATATCTTGCAATTTCATTTTTACCACCAATTCTCAATGTAAACTCTGTATAGCCACCAGGCCACGCATCTCGCTTTTCCTGCGGGTTAAGTGGAAGGCCAGCTTGTAGGCGAATAAAAAGGTCACGTGCTTCGTCGTCATTGTTCGTGATAACTTTTACAAAAAATATCTCTGTATTATCGAACTTCTGTCTTAATTCACTTGGCAAAGTAAAATAGTCAGTGTGTGCCCAGGCGCAAGGAGTATTTTTAATAAAGTCAGGAAACCTGGCCTTGTTTGAGCATACCCATAATCCAATATTATAAATTTTTGAATTTTTTGAATGGAATAAAAGATAAATAGAAAATAACTAATAGGGCAGAAACTGCGGAAAGCATAAATGTAGCAGAAGCACCAAATTGATACCATAACCAGCCTGCTAAAGAACTTGCAAACAAGGTGCAAATACTCTGAAAGCCTGAATATGTACCGATTGCAGTAGCAGTCTCTTTTTTATTGGTAATATTACTTATCCACGCCTTAGAAATGCCTTCTGTAGCCGCCGCATATATACCATATAAAAGAAACAATCCATAAAATGGCCATTTGTTAGTTACCGTTGCCATACCAAAATAAACTATTACGAAAATAAGCAAGCCGGTTATAAACATTTTTTTTAGCCCAATTTTATCCGCCCATATTCCTACAGGAAATGCAAATATTGCGTACACCAAATTGTAGAATACATAGATAATGATCACCTCACTATCATTCAAACCAGATTGTTTGATCTTTAATAAAAGAAATACATCAGAGCTGTTAAATAGCGTAAAAACCAATAAGCCCAGAACCAGTTTTTTATATAAAGCGGGACTTGTTTTCCAATAATCAAAAGATGAAAAGAAGGAAATATGTGCAACATTAGCAATCTGATGAAAATGCCTATCTTTTAATAAAAAAGAGCAAAACATTGCAAGTAATCCCGGAGCTAATGCAATAACAAAGAGAGTTTTATAATGTTGAGGATAAAATTGTAAAAACAATAATGCAGCTAACGGACCAATGACAGCGCCTATCGTATCCATGGAACGATGAAATCCGAAGATTTTACCTTTTGTTTCGGGTGTTGCCTCATCAGATAATATTGCATCTCTTGCACCTGTACGCAGCCCTTTACCTAAACGGTCTATAGTTCTTATCACAAATATGTAAACCGGGGTTACGAAAAGAGCCATAAGCGGTTTTGAGATGGCGCTTAACCCATAGCCCCATTGTACGAATGGCATTCTCTTGCCGGTAAAATCAGAAAGCCTGCCAAAGTAAGCCTTACTTAAACCCGCTGTTGCTTCTGCTACGCCCTCTAATACGCCAATTAGAAGTATTGTAAATCCAATACTTCTAAGATACAATGGCATTACCGGATAAAGCATCTCACTGGCAGTGTCGGTAAATAAACTTACAAATGATAAAATCCACACTGTACCTGAAATACTACTTTTAGGTTTCATAGATCGATTTGAAACGGCCACAAATTACATTAAGCGAAAATTAAAGAAGAAGTGCGGATATACTGGCCCTTATGGTTTACAGCTGTATTTTAACTCCACCATTCACTACAAATCCTTCTAATGGCGCATATATGTCTTTAAACACCGGATTCGTAACTGTGCCGGTATAGATGTTTTCAAACCTTGTCTGTCTTACATCACCAAAGTTTTCGAAGTTTATAAAGAGTGAAAACTTTTTCCATAGTTTTTCTGCAACCAAGCCTGAAAGCCAATAATCTTTACCTGTATTACCATCACTCAAAGTTTGTCTGCTGAAATAATACAACTCTGAACCAAACTTCCATTTGCCTTCTACTTCATAGATCAACGCAGCGTTAAAGCGATGTTTTGGCGTAAGTGGGTTTTGGGTTGTAATCCCTTTGTTATAAACTTTTGCATCGGTATAGGTATAACCGAGATACAATGCCAATTCATCGTAACCTAACTTAATGTTTGTTTCAGCACCTTTTGAAATAATGTGCCCAGGGATGTTCTGAAGCTGGTATTTATTGTTTAGCGTAGGTTCAATAAACAAAGGGTTCTTCAAGTAAGTGTAAAAGAAAAACTGATTAACACTAAAAGTTATTCCATCAAATGAAGTCTTATAATTTACATCCCAGTTTGCCCCATAACTCCTTTCTAATTTATTGGTAGATGTATTGATTGGTAATACATCTTTGTATAATAATCTTTCACTTTCTTCTGTAAATATTGTTGGAGGCTTGTAACCAAAGCCACCGCCGATACGGCTTGTAAGTTTAGGTGCAATTTTAAATAATGCTGATACTCTTGGCAATAAAGCAAAGCCATAATCTTCTACATAATCACCTCTAAGTCCTGTTTCTAGTGTCAGCCAATCTGAAGTGTTCCAGGTGTTTTGAACAAAAGCGCCAAAGGTGTTTTGATTATAATTTCTAAGAATTGATTGGGCGGTTGGGTTCTCTTTAAACTGGTCTGTCAACACGTTTGCACCTGCAACCCAATCGCTTTTATCTGTCTTATTTACATAAGTGGCTTCTGTAAATGTGCTGTATTGTGTTCCGTTAAATGTATATCCTTTACTGTTGATAATGCGATTAAAGTAACCCACACTATTCTTTATTTTGAAATTGCTTTCTTCATTTATTTGATGGTCGAATGCAAGTTGTGTTGATAGTCGTTTCGTTTTGTTTCTTTCAAAGTAACTATGTGTACTATCGCCTTTGCCTTCAATAAATTTCATATCACCTCCTAAACGGTTTTCAAATGTGGTGTTTAGTCCAAAGTTGAATTTTGTTTTATCAGTGAAGTATAAAAATAGTTTTGGATTGACTGTGTATCTTTCAAATTTAGGAATCGCAG
>JALYZZ010000196.1 GCA_030948675.1 Bacteroidota bacterium
CATATAGGCTGCGCCCATCTCTTGTAAAAGTGCTGTCGGGCTTCGGCGAATTATTTACTACAATATTGTTAGGAAAAAGATTAGCGTTATTATTAAAATCCCAGGTTAAAGAAGTTGCGTTGTAAGGTAAAGTAATCGAAAACTGAAAAGGAGTATTTCTACACGTTGCAGGAAAATCAACGGTTGAATATTCATTTTTTAAAGACACGTACTGATATAAATCTTTCACGTTAGTTCCGGCATTATAACCATACGACTCAACGTTTCCTACGCCGTAAGCAATCGCTATAAAACCGCTATCGCCGCTAATGGTATGGGTAGGATTGCTAAGAGTTGAATTGGTAACATTTTCCTGAAAAAAAACGTATTTAGAACCCGCAATTGCCTGCGCTTGGCTGGCAGGTGCAACTCCGTCAACTCTAATGCTGGCAGCAGCAGAAGACAGTGTGATAATGTTTAAATAATGTGCTGTAATGTTTGTATTGGGGGGCGTAAGATCTCTTCGGGCAGATAAAACTGTAGCACTTTTGAGCGTTTGTTCTACAGCATTTAATATAATCATCTCTGGGTCACCCACTGTGGCATTTGGGGTACAAGCCATAGAAGTCATGAATTGAATAACTATTATCGGCTTATCGCTGGTAATTACATTTCCTGTTGAACTTTTAAATTCATAGTAAGTGCCGTTGATTAAAGAAGCTGCATTTAGCTGAGTTCCGTTTAAAGTAATGATGCTTGTTGGGTCTTGCACCATTATTCTAAAAATATCAGATTGCCTGTTTACAAAAGGAGCGGTAACATAGTTTTTGCCCCAGGTTGCTGAAGGAAATAATTGACCAAATAAATTGTCTCCTGAAGTTCCGGCAGGGCAGTCAAAGTAATCCCATGTGCTACCCGAAAAAACAGCAAGCGGTTTACAACCCGAACCGGTAGACAAAGATTTTACCTTGGAACCGGTTATATCACTATAAGACTGAAACTGATAAACATCACCCTTATTTAAAACTACTGTAAACGCAACCCCTGCTGCTCTTGTATTATTTACACTTGGTACTGTTGGAGTAATTTCTACCGTAGTATTATCTTCAACACCAACAACAGTAAACTGGCTTTTTGCTGTTTTGGGGCCATTAGAAACCTGGGTATAGGCAATGCAGGTATAATCCCGGCCCAGCGTATTGGTAGGTAAGACCAAAGTAGAGCCAGAACGGGCCGAGTTTAAAACGTGCGCGTATACGACAATCGGTTTGGCCGAAGTAATATGAATGCCCTTACCTGCGTTGATGCCATCTGACTGGCTGTTGTACACATTATATGTTGTAGGATAAATCTGCACAACGGTGGCCTGGTTAGCAGAAACGTTAAACGAAATGGTAGCGCCTGCAAGTTCAACAACACCTGCAGTGTTTTGATCCGAAGAAATATAAAGCGCCATTCTTGAACTGGTTGCATCAATGTGACCGGGATAAGCCAGCCAGAAATCTTTTCCCTTATTAGAAAAATCCTGGCTATTAGCTGCCGCACATATTAACGCTAACGCCAAAGAGAATATAATCTCCCTCCCAATAAGCCTGATAACATTTTTGAGAAGCAATGTAGATGTTGTAAAGAGTGATTTTAAAACTGTTTTTAAAAAGAAGAGTTTAACGCGTTTTCTAAAGTTGCTCTCCTTTGTTTAATTTTTCCTTAAAAATGAAAAGGAAATGTAGCAAATAATCTTAATTGAGGATAAAAAAGTTGGTTTCAAAAAGGCGGCTATTTTTCCCTTCGATATTTAAAACCGTATCTCCATCATAGCAGTATCTGAAAACTCTCTAAAAACCGAAAACAAGGTTAAAATAATTGTTTTCAAACTACCCATTTACGCGGCTAGTGTTGTAACCCTTTACCTATTGTATGATATAAATCATCTTTTTTTATGACAACTGCGTGACAGACAAATGATGTCACTCCTCGGGCCGCAATTACCTTTGCATCAAAGAATTACAAACCCTTAATGGTAGCACCTAAGCAACATAACATTTCCGGATTTTTTATTGTCGGAATAAACTACAAAAAGACTAATGCCTCAGTGAGAGGGCAATATGCTATCAACACTACTCAATATGCTAACATTTTAGCGATAGCCCCTTCATTTTTACTTTCTGAATTGTTTATTTTATCTACTTGCAATCGCACAGAGATTTATGGGTTTGCTGATCATGCTTGCCAGCTTATTGAACTTCTTTGCACCCAAACACAGGGCGATAAAGAATCTTTTATAGAGTTGTGTTACATTAAACAAGGGTTAGATGCTATTCAACACATATTTGAAGTAGGTGCAGGATTAGAGTCCCAGATATTAGG
>JALYZZ010000332.1 GCA_030948675.1 Bacteroidota bacterium
GATTACGAAATCCCCAAGCATGCATTGTAATGGTTGCTTCTGCGTTATTAGGATCGAATTTAAGAATGGAGCCTCCGCATTTTTTTGCCCCTTTTATTACTTGTCCCGGACGTGTTTCCGTACCAAATGTTACAAAAGCACCGGTCATTACAGAGTCCTTCGGATTTGCGGATCTAAAATCAGGTGTTTTGAAATTTTTGCCTAGCAGCACAATATCCTTGCATGGAGTAGTGTGCACATCAGGACTTTTCATTATCCAGGGAGCAATGGAAAGATCTACGACACCTGCATTGCCCGCAGGCCCTACAGAAACATACAATTTGCCATCGGGCCCTACTTTAATATCGTTGATCTGATGCTCTGCCTTGCTGTCTAAAATGCCGTCAAATAATTTTGTAACCAGACCCTCTTTGGTCACTTTAGATACGGCACCAGACCAGTCGTCTGCACGATGGGTTACATAAAAGGCGCCTTTATACCAGACCATTCCAACCATTGCTGCATTAATTCCTTTTCCGGTTAAGTTAACAACCTCTGTTGCTTTTCCAGGTTCTACCCGCAGTATTCGCACAGGAGCCAGGTTTTGCGGATTTAAAGCTCCCCCACACTCTGCTACATACATTTTTCCCTGGTCATCCCACGTCATTGAAGTGGGATAGGTTAAGCCACCTACCATTTTTTCTATCTTAAAGCCAGGCGAAAGCGAAACTTTAGGATAGTCGGAATTGAAATCTTTAGACGTACTACAACTTGTAAAGGCAAGCGATGCAATACAAAAGGCGAATGCAGACAGGTTAAGTGTTTTACGAGAATTAAATTTTTTTGTGTTCATGGCATATTTGTTTTAAGGTTTAAATTTTTGCTTGAAAATAGATGTAAAGAGTAAAAGGATATCAAGGGATATCGAACGGTTGTCGCCAACACTTTTATTATCAAAAAAAACGACGTAACTGCAGGAACTTAACCAACCTTTTTATTCATGATTGCCTATATTTTTATTACCTCACGTTTTGCCCAAAACGCTATAGCATCTGATTAGCACAGTCGCATTTTTTTAGGAGGATTAATTTTATCAAAATCGTTTAGTTTTTAATTTAAAGTTGAGTTTATTCAAAATTGGGTTTATGCTGCTCCAAAGGTCAAAATGTTTGTACAATCATAAATTATACAATTATGCTGAATGGTTACATGATTCACATATTCAGGGCTAAGGATGAGGGAGGTCTGAGATTTTTTGATCTAATAGCATCTCGGGCGCTAGAGGCTAATGGGAGAGGTAATGGTTATTCCACCCGATAGCCGGCAACAAAAACAGGAATGGCAGTTATATTCAGGTATTAATCCCGGTAACGGCTAAAAGACGTTTATGGTACACGGTGAACTTTTCATGGTATCATCGTTGCCGCAATCGGTTCATCAGCAAACGCATGTGGAGCTTTTGTCAATTTAAGGCAGGCAGCCCATTGCGGTTTCAAACACGGCGGATACCCTAGAGCAAGCAGTAGAAGGAGCATTAGATAAATTAAAAGCCGCTCTCGAAACTATTACAGGTAAAAAGCGGTAAAAAGACAAATCATCATAGCTGAATATGTTGTTGACTAAAGGAAATTGCAAGCAAAGAAAACCAAGGAGCAAAGAAGCAAAGATTACCACTTCTTCCCTGCGTCTTTGCGTTTTATTTCTTTGCGTCTTTGCGTGAAAACTTTACTATTGCTTCAGTACTTTCAGATATTGCAAAGTTGCCCTCATTTCCAACGTTGCAGGCCAAACCAATGCGAATGAAATAAATGCAGAACCGAGGCATAAAGTACAAAAAGCATGCACAACGAATGCCTGAATAATTATGAGCGCCAGGCTGCTTAAAGCAAACACTGCGGCACCTGCTCCTAATGTAATAGTAACCCACGGTTTTGTTTTCCAGCGAAGTTCACTTCCGATAATACACAGTGTAATGTCAAAGAAATAACTGATTGCTCCAATGAAAGAATCAGGAATAGGAAGCTTTTTAGCTAATGATGAATGAAGCACCTGATTGCTGCCGCTACCAAACAACGGCTCCCATACAGAAGCAAAAATATGTAACTGGTATAGTCCTAAATACACGGCGATTACAAATCCAAAAAAAGCAAGCAGCATTAATTGCAGGCGATGCGAGTAGCGTGATGGATTTTTCTTCCATCCCTCCGGTATCTTGTCTGTGGCTTCCATTAATAGTATTTTGAAATGTGTATGCAGCAACCTGCTGCCACGTAGATGTAGTAGATAAGTTATCAAAAATTGCACCTATGGAATGAGCGCGACGGAACAACCCTTTGCAATAAAATAAGCTCGAATTGCAGAGTTTCTGTAATTCTACCCACCTGCTTTCACAAAAATGTTACAAAATTCTTCGCCTGCAGGGTTAGTAACCGATAAAAGTAATCCGCACTTCAAACGATACTGCTTGAAATTGATGACGTAGTTGCAATCCGTCAACATACTGTGCAAGGCAAAGCGAAAGGGGGAAAAATTCTGGACAGTTTTTTGGAAAGGCGGCTAGCCTATTGAAATGAATAAAGACAAGTGTTCACCCAAATTGATGAAGCTGTCGAACAATTTCAGGAAAGTGTTCAAAGCGTCGGTGTAAGGCATTAGCGGCTCCGGGGGATCTTATTACTTTCAGCAGTTATTTGGTGTGGTATTGGTAGCACTGCCTGCGTTTTTTTAATGTGCCCATAGCCGCAGCAATAGCGGCCGTTTCATGGGTTTCTGCATGACAGTGAAACTGTTGTAAAAATTATTGATACAATTGCTGGCGTAGCCCTTGCCATCATCTCACTGCCAAAAGGAATTGTAAAGAGCAATATAGGTTGTGGAATAAGTATGTGGTGTAACCGTAAATGTTTAAAAATTAGCTTGAAGTATCATGCAGTATCTACCACTTCGCACGCTGCGGTTAAACTATTGCGTCTCCTTTGTAATTCATTTTTTACGACAGAGAAATCCGGAGAATGGCATCACAAAACGAAAAGAATAAACGAGGAACGAACTTTAGATAGCAGTGGCTCAATTGCTGCATATTGTTATATAAGTACAAGAGTGCGACGCAACGATTTTCAATAGATAACCCAAAGCCGGTTACAAAAAGAATTTCATGAGCACTTGTAAGAAGATGTTTTTTTACAGGCAATTGTTCTTTAAGGATACATTGTTGCGACGCTCCGTTCATCTGCAAACCTTTCTGAAGCACTCAACAACTTTGTTAATTAAAAATAGTTTTCATCATTTCATAAATCAATTATAATGTCAAAAGAATTTAAAGATAAAGTAGTAGTTATCACAGGCGCCACCGGTGGCGTAGGCAGGGCAACTGCATGGGAATTTGCAAAACAGGGCGCTAAAGTAGTATTGCTTGCGCGTGGCTTAAAACAACTGGAAGGCACCAAAAGAGAAGTAGAAGAACTGGGTGGCCAGGCGTTGGCTATCCCCACCGACGTAAGCGATTCCAAACAGGTAGAAGCTGCCGCAGAACAGGCGGAAAAAGAATTTGGCCCTATCGATGTTTGGGTAAACAATGCCATGAACAGTGTGTTTGCCAAGTTTAAAGACATAGAACCCGAAGAATTTAAACGCGTCACCGAAGTCACTTATTTAGGGCAAGTGTATGGTACGATGGCTGCTTTAAAAAGAATGCTTCCCCGCGACAAAGGTTCTATTGTTTTGGTAGGCTCTGCTTTGGCGTATCGGGGTATTCCGTTACAATCTGCTTATTGCGGCAGCAAGCATGGCATACAGGGGTTTTATGATAGCCTGCGTACAGAATTAATGCATGATAAGAGCAATATAAAAACGTGCATGGTGCAGTTGCCCGCTATGAACACTACACAGTTTGGCTGGGTGCTCAGCAAGTTACCCAACAAGCCAAGACCAATGGGTAAAGTGTATCAACCTGAAGTGGCGGCAAGGGCGATTGTTTTTGCAGCACAGCACAACCGCAGAACGGTTTGGATGGGTTATCCAACCTACGAGGCAATTATCGGAAACAAAATAGCGCCGTGGTACGCCGATATCGTATTGGCCAACACCGGCATCGACGGACAACAAACAAGTGAACCTGCTGACCCGAACAGAAAAAATAATCTTTGGGAACCCGTTGATGAAGACAGGGGCGCTCATGGTGACTTTGCCAATATTACACACAATAAAAGCTATACACTTATGGCTGGCATGCATCGAAATCTTTTACGTACCGTGGCAGGTGTTGCACTTGGTGCGCTGGCCGTTGCGTTGATGGTGGGAAAGTCTAACAAAAAGTAACATTATCCTTAAGCAAAAGGAGCTTTTAAACTCGTTGCTTTAGGGAGAAACAATTTACAGGATCTGCTAAAAAATAATCGCGATTTCACATGACCCATCATTTAAACAAAAGTAAATATCAGCCGATAGAAAACTATGGCATTATAGGCAACCTGCATACAGTTGCACTTGTATCGCGGGATGCCTCTATAGATTTCATGTCGTTCATGCGGTTCGATTCTCCCACTGTATTTTGCAAGTTGCTGGATGCTGATAAAGGTGGGTCCTTTTCTATAGAGCCGCAGCTAAAGGATGTAGTTACCAAACAACTTTACCTGCCCAATACAAACGTTTTAGTGACGCGATTTTTAGCCGAAGAAGGCATCGTTGAGATTATAGATTATATGCCCGTGAACGATGAAGCGTTCAATTGTGTGGTTATCAGAAAAGTTACCAATGTGCGTGGCAGCATAAACTACAAAATGGTGTGTGCGCCTCGATTTAATTATGCAAGAGAAAGACATTCTATTCAAAAAGAAGAAACGGCTTTTGTTTTTACGCCCGAAAAAGATGCACAAACGCCTTTACGTTTGTTAAGCGATGTTGCATTGGAAAAAGACGGCGATGATGTAGTAGCAACTTTTACTTTGAACGAAGCAGACAGTGCTTTTTTCATATTGGAAGCAGTGCATAATAAAGAACAACGAGAAGGCGCTGCAAAAGATTATGT
>JALYZZ010000198.1 GCA_030948675.1 Bacteroidota bacterium
GCACATGAGATATCCGGTGTACCGGTTATTAAAGTAGATGGTAAATTTTTCTCAGATGACCTGAAAAGATTTTAACATGTAACAAGCTTTGGTGGCTCCGCTGCAACATGACTTATTGAGCTTTTGTAACAGAACCACTGCCTGCTATATGCGAATCAACAGTAGCGTTGCCCTTATATTTCACATTTCCACTGCCGGCAACCGAAGCTTTCAACTTGTTGTCTGCAAATAATTCAGCGTCGCCCGATCCTGCTATAGATACGTCTGCATTTTCAGCCTTTAGATCAGGTCCGTCATAATTTCCACTTCCGGAAATGTGAATTTCAACATTCTTTGTTTCTCCTGATATATGAAGGTTGCCGCTGCCAGAAATGTGAGCTTCTACTTTTGGTGCATTGATAGCTGTGATAATATCGCCACTGCCGGTAATGTTAAAAGAAGTATTGTTGTCTGTAGAAAATTTTTGATTGCATGTAATATTTCCACTGCCGGTAATTTTTAGATCTGTAATGTTTGGTGTGGTTACATAAACTTTTACAGGCTTTTCTGTGCTAATATTCACGTTATCTTTTGTTCTTATTTCGAACCACTCGTCATTAGACAGGGTTTCTATATAACGAAGAATATTTTCATCTCCTTCTACCTTCACCGAAGTCGGTCCCTGGTCGATATACACATCCATATCTCCGGCCACTTTTATTTTTTCAGCTTTACCTACCGTTCTGTTTTCGCTTTTGATATTGCCGTTTCCTTTAATTCTTTCACCCATATCAACACATGAGCTAAGTAGTAATGCAAGCATCGCAAGATAAAAAAGTCCAATTTTCATAACAATTAGTTTGTAAGCGGAAAATTAGGCAAATGATTTAGAAGTTTAAATAGTTGCCAGCATATTTCCTTCATCTTGTACCGGTAAACGCTTTAGATTTTTTAATACATTTTACCATGATAAAAGATTATTCGTAAAAACAATGTGAGTTGAAATTATAAGATAATTATTGTTGTAAAAGCAGTAATCGTACAACAGCTAAGCAATAAAATTCAGGGTTTTGAGGCTAATAAAATAATTACCTTCGCAATTATCTCCAAAATAAAGATGAAGGTCTTTGTAATAACATATGAGCGAAAAAATTCTTATTCTCGACTTTGGCAGCCAGTATACACAGCTAATAGCCCGTGCAGTACGCGAAGCCAATGTGTATTGCGAAATTATACCGTACTATAAACCCTTCGCCTTCGATGCTTCGATAAAAGGTATCATTCTTAGTGGCTCTCCTTTTTCTGTTAATGAAGAAAATGCGCCGGTAGTAGATGTAAGATCTTTTAATGAACAGTTGCCCGTTTTAGGAGTTTGTTATGGTGCACAATTGACAGCAAAACAATTTGGTGGCAAAGTAGAAAAAAGCAATAAAAGAGAATACGGAAGAGCCCAATTACAGATTCACCAACAGCATGATCTTTTGCTCGAAGGGATCTCCAGTCACTCGCAGGTTTGGATGAGTCATGGCGATACCATTCTTTCTCTTCCTGACGATTTTGAAGTACTGGCTGCAACAGATTCCATTCCGATTGCGGCTTTCAGAAAAAAAGTAAATGAAGGAAAGCCTTTATACGCACTACAGTTTCATCCCGAAGTATATCATTCTACCGAAGGAAAAAAGATTATATACAATTTCCTTGTAAAAGTATGCGGGTGCATGCAAGATTGGACACCCGGAGCATTTGTACAGGAGGCAATTGAAACGATTAAAGGGCAGGTAGGTAATGGACAGGTAATAATGGCATTAAGCGGAGGGGTGGATAGTACTGTTGCGGCAACTCTAATTAGTCGCGCAATAGGCGACCGGTTGCATGGTATTTTTGTAGACAATGGCGTCTTAAGAAAAAATGAGTTTGAACAGGTATTAGAAACTTATAAGCAGATTGGATTAAATGTAAAAGGCGTTGATAGAAAACAATTGTTTTATGACGCGTTAAAAGACAAAGTTGATCCAGAAGAAAAAAGAAAAGCGATTGGTAAATTGTTCATTGATGTTTTTCAACAAGAAGCTTCGGATCTTACTAATATCGATTTCTTAGGACAGGGCACTATTTATCCTGACGTGATAGAAAGCGTGAGCGTACACGGTCCGTCAGCAACCATTAAATCGCATCACAACGTCGGGGGATTACCTGAAAAAATGCATTTACAACTGGTAGAACCGCTTAAATACCTGTTCAAGGATGAAGTAAGAAAAGTTGGTCTTGAGCTCAATATTCCGCACGAGCAATTGTTCCGCCATCCTTTTCCGGGCCCCGGGCTGGCAATCAGGATTTTAGGGGAAGTAACTGCTGAAAAAGTTAAACTGCTACAAGACGCAGACGACATTTATGTACGCGCACTAAAGGAGCATAAACTTTATTCAACCATTTGGCAAGCCGGCTCTATTCTTTTGCCAATTAAAAGCGTTGGGGTAATGGGCGACGAAAGAACTTACGAACATACGCTGGCTTTGCGTGCGGTAACTTCTGTAGATGGCATGACTGCAGACTGGGCGCATCTTCCTTACGAGTTTCTTGCACACATTTCAAACGAAATAATAAATAATGTAAGAGGAATAAACAGGGTGGTTTATGACATCAGCAGCAAACCTCCGGCAACTATTGAGTGGGAATAGGCATCAATTTTGGAAACCATCTGTGAAATTTTTTTTCTTAAATGACAAATTTTTATCGTTCTGCATTACTAACGTTTGGCGTTATTTGTATCGCTTTTTCATCTCGCAGCCAGTACGCCGACACCTCAAAACCGGTAAAAGTAGCGGTCTTTATCCCTTTATATGCTGATGATG
>JALYZZ010000357.1 GCA_030948675.1 Bacteroidota bacterium
CTGCTACACTACTCCAGTCAATAGCTAATAATGTCATGTTTACCCTAAATCCCGAGGGGACTTTTTACCTTACATCCGCTAGTCGACGGTGTTAAGAATGATGAATGTATATTTCCTTTTGTTACTATTTTTCCCGCTACTATTAAGTCTGGTACCAATCATTTACTCAATCATTTCGCATCATCGTATCAGTCCACGGTACTATGGCTCATAGTTTGGCAAATAAAAACATAAAGCACGAAAGTACTACAAGTATTTAAGTTAAAGGTTCCGCCAGCCCTGCCCTAAGTCTTAAAACAATCTGATCTGTTTTTCAGGAGTTTATCATTAATATAGATACAATAAGACCTACACTACAGATTTTAGCAACTCATTTGATGAAAAGTTATACTGCCGCAAATTGAAAACTACATTTGAATAAGCGAGGCCGCGAAGCTTCGGGCCTCACCATCACTGTCAAAATATTCGTCAAGAGTAGGGGACTCGATGAATGTTATTTTGTTCATCGTTTGTTCAACCACTTCTGTCATATCCAGGAATCCTATTCTGTTGCGTAGAAATGCATAAACCGCTATTTCGTTGGCTGCGTTTAGTATGCTTGGCATGTTACCCCCCCTGTTAAGTGCCTCTATTGCCAACCCTAAATTCCTGAATGTTTTTATGTCAGGTTCTTCAAAATTTAGCGTAGAAAATGTGCGAAAATTTAAACGAGGAGAATTGTTTGCAATCCGGTTAGGAAAACCAAGGGCATATTGTATGGGCAATTTCATATCTGGCAAGCCCATTTGCGCCTTAATGCTGCCGTCCTCAAACTGCACCATGCTATGTATAATACTTTGGGGATGTATGACTACTTGTATTTGTTCAGGTCTCAGGTTAAAGAGCCATTTGGCCTCAATCATTTCCAGCCCCTTATTCATCAAAGTAGCGCTATCTATTGTAATCTTTGCCCCCATTGTCCAGTTTGGGTGTTGCAGGGCATGATCCCTTTTTACGTTCACCAAAAAGTTTGGCTTTTTCCCTCGAAAAGGACCGCCACTTGCTGTAAGAATGATCTTCTCTATACGGTTTCTTGTTTCACCCACGAGGCATTGAAAAATAGCCGAGTGTTCGCTATCCACGGGTATTACAGGAACTCGTTTTTCCATTGCCTTTTTCATCACAATATCTCCGGCTACTACCAGCGTTTCTTTGTTAGCCAGGGCAACCGCTTTGCCGTTTTCAAGGGCTTCAAGAGTAGGTTTTAATCCCGCATATCCAACTATTGCAGCTAACATCAGGTCATAGCAATCTAACGCAGCTACTTCTTCCAGCGCTTTTTCACCTGCAAAAACCTTTACATCGGTTGCTGCCAACGCTTCTTTAACTTTAAAATATTTTTTCTCATCGCCTATTACCACCACGTTAGGGTTAAACTTCAATGCTTGCTGTACCAACAGTTCATCATTGGTTTGCGCTGTCAGCACTTCGGCCGAAAACTTTTCAGGATTGGCTGCAACCACTTCCAATGCTTGTGTGCCTATCGAACCAGTTGATCCAAATATTGCAATTCTTTTCTGCGACATAAACTTGAGAATCAGGGGCGGCAAAGATAGCGGAATATTAGATTTTAAAAAGGTAGGAGAAGAATGAGCATCCACTTGCCTAAACTCGATAACTAATAATACTTATAAATTAATATGAAAGAGAGGGGTTGTCTGGAAAATCGCGCTTTAAAAAAATAAAATCATGCATACTCAGTTACACTGTCAATATAGTTGAAAGGCTTTTTTTGGCAGAAAGGATTGTTAACGATTGCGACAACAAATGGGATTACATTTTGAGGGATTAAAACGGTGGAAATAAGAATATAAAGAATTTTTCAAAGTATAGCAGACATTTGATTGGGCAATTTGATTAACGTAAAAATTGCCCTGTCAGAGAACTTTGCTTTAAAACTTTAAAAAAGCTTACACAGATGTCGCACATAGACTTTAGTGTTCAATTCGGACACAATCAGGCAATTGCAAGACTAGCATTCGAACTGGTTTACACAGCGAAGTGAGCCAACTGCTCAGCCAGCTTCCTGTCATTACTTAACCTGGGTACTTTATTTTGACCCCCTAGTTTCCCAATGCTTTTCATATAATTAATAAAGCCATTTTTTGTCATTAGCGTAATTTTTAATGTCTCTAAAATGCTTCCTGAAATTAAATCATCATAATAAACATTCTTACTCCTTAAGTTATCATCTACTTTTTTAGCAAATGATAAAAGGTCCTCTGGACGGTTTTCAAATTCAATAAACCATTCATGAAAACTTTTTCCTTTAGTTTGACTTACATATGGAGCTACAGTAAACTCAACAATTCGCACACCCTCCTCGTTTGCAGCCGTTAACAATGCAGACTCCACTTCTTCGGCGATAACGTGTTCTCCAAAAGCAGAGATAAAATGTTTTATTCTGCCGCTAACTACTATTTTATAAGGATTTGTACTTATAAACTTTATTGTGTCACCAATATTATAACCCCACAATCCCGCATTACTACTAATTATAAGAGCATAATTTTCATCAACCTTTACGTCTTTTAAAGAAAGCCGCGCAGGGTTTTCATTAGAGATTTCTGCAGAAGGAATAAATTCAAAGAATATTCCTGAATTCGTATTTAACAATAATCCGGGCTCTTTGTAATTATCCTGGAAAGCAAAAAAGCCTTCAGACGCCGGGAAAAGCTCTATGGTATCTACAGCTTTTCCGATACTGTCCATCAATTTTGCTTTATATGGTTCAAAATTTACTCCACCCTGTACCATGACCGAAAAGTTAGGAAAAATGTCCTTTATCTTTTTTCCTGTACTTTCAGTTAGTCTGTCAAAATACATTTGCATCCATGGTGGAATGCCACTGATAAGAGTCATGTTTTGATGTACCGTTTCATCTACAATTTTATCGAGCTTTGTTTCCCATTCTTCAATGCAATTTGTCTGGTAACTTGGCAGTTGATTGGTTCGTAAATATGGCGGAACGTGATGGTTAACAATGCCGCTCAATCTTCCTGTGGGTATTCCTCCAATTTTATCTAACACTGGTGAACCACTTAAGAAAATAAGCTTTCCATTTATAAAAGAATAATTTCCGCTTTTAAACATATAGCACAAAAGCGCGTTCCGTGCAGTATTTATATGGTTTGAAATAGACTCTTTTGTTATTGGAATGTATTTCACACCGCTGGTTGTTCCACTGGTTTTGGCCAGGTAAATAGGTTTACCTCTCCATAAAATGTCAGACTCACCCTTTTTTATTCGTTCTATATATACTTTTAATTGTTCGTAATCTCTTACTGGAACAGCTCGGGTAAAATCTTCAAAGGTTTTAATATTTGCAAAATCATGATCTTTTCCAAATGACGTGTTTACCGCTTGTATAATTAACTTCTTGAAAATTGCTTCCTGGTTGGCAATTGCATTTCTGCTTTCTTTTAGTATTTGTTTGTATACCAAAGCGGCAAAAGGTCTTGCAAGAAAAGATTTTAAACTCATGATTTTTGAAGTAAGAAGGAGCGCAAAAATAAAGATTAACAGAGCCCTAGCTGATCTTTTTACCACGATTTACGTCATTTCGATGATTTAACACGATTAATAGTATGATTTTTACGCTTTTTATTATTTCTTTCCTGCTTTTATAATTAGCAATCCTTACCTTTGCACTCCTAATTTTAGAAAAGTTATGTTTGCAGTAGTAAAAATCGCAGGACAACAATTTAGAGTGCAAGCCGGTCAAAGCTTGTACGTACCTCACCTGCAAGGTAAAACCGGAGATACTGTTGAGTTCAGTGACGTACTGCT
>JALYZZ010000099.1 GCA_030948675.1 Bacteroidota bacterium
AGATTGGACCATTAGGGAAAGTGCAAGAGCAAAGCTGATGGTATTGGTAAAAAGAACTTTAACCAAGCATGGCTATCCACCCGACAAACAACAAAAGGCTATTGATACGGTTTTGAAACAGGCAGAGTTGTTAGCCGATTATTGGGTTACAGTTTAATTGTTCCTACAAGCCCGCCCTGCTTTTTATGAGCAGCAACCTTTAATTGTAGCTAATAGGTTTCAAAGGTCCAATGTCTTCTCACTTGTCTGGGCATTAGCCGCTTTTGTTATAGCCGAGGTTATTTAAAAAGTTTCCGACACTACTGACTGGATGTTTGGTGCTTTAGCCTTTTAGCACATACAAATACTTCGTTAAGCGTCGTAAAAGATGCACAGCATTATGAATACGAAGTACAGTAGTATTAAGGAAAGCCTTCTTCCTCCTACCTTTGCTTCATGCACCTCTACGTCAAAAACATGGTATGCAATCGTTGCATACTGGTAGTACAACAGGAATTAGATAAACTAAACATAGAAAAATGTAAGGTTACATTGGGCGAAGTCGAAACCACATCTGAGCTTACTAAAGAGACCATCAATCAACTTTCTGATAACCTCACAGCACTTGGCTTTGAACTATTAGATAATTCAAAGCAGCAGCTTATTGAAAAGATTAAGAACATTATTATTGAAAAGGTTCATCATAGCCAGGAAGAAAACAACCACAACTACTCCGAAATCCTTTCCAAAAGTCTTCATAAAGATTACTCTTACTTAAGCGGCCTTTTTTCAGAAGTTGAAGGAATAACGATTGAGAAATACGTCATCAATCAAAAGATTGAAAAAGTAAAGGAGCTAATCATTTATGACGAGTTAAGCGTTAGCGAGATTGCTGATACATTAGGTTATAGTAGTATTGCACATCTGTCGAACCAATTTAAAAAGGTTACAGGACTTACACCCAGTCATTTTAAACAAGTAGGTAAAAACAAACGTAAACCGATAGATAAAATTTAAGCACTTATTATGAAAGTCATCACATTCATTGCATTTTTTTCCATTCTTACTTCATCAGCATTTGCGCAAACTATTTCAAACCCAACTAAAGATGCAATAGTTGCAAAAGGTACAATGCCAAACATGGTAACCGACAAAAGTAACAACGTGTATATAGTATATGGTACAGGCGACAGTATTATGTATTTGTCCTCAACAAATAAAGCAAAGTCTTTTACTTCACCGTCATTGATTGCTGTTTTACCTGGCTTGTTTGCTTCGGCGATGCGGGGTCCACAAATAGCTGCAACGGACAATGGACTAATCATAACTGCTTGCACCAATAAGGGAAATATTTATTCTTATAAGCAACTGGCTTCAGGTAAATGGTCTACAGCAATGAAGGTAAACGATGTGGATGAAGTAGCTAAAGAAGCTTTAATGGGTTTAAGTGCTGATGGATTGAATGTTTTTGCTGTGTGGCTTGCAGTTAAGAGTCCAAAAGGTCAGAATGTTTATGGAGCAAAATCTGTTGACGGTGGTAAAACCTGGAGTAAAAATTTACTTGTCTACGCCTCCCCTGAAAGTACAGTATGCGAATGCTGTAAGCCTTCGGTAGCTGTAAAAGGAAATAATGTTTATGTTATGTTTCGTAACTTTTTAAACGGTAACAGAGACCTGTATGTTGCTAAATCTGTTAACGGTGGTAAGTCTTTTGAAGCGGCTGAAAAATTAGGCGTTGGAAACTGGAAACTAAACGGCTGCCCAATGGATGGTGGCGGACTAGCTATTAACAAGAGTGGCATACCTCAAACAGTTTGGCGCAGAGAAGGAAAGATTTATGCTTCGACGGTTGGAAGCACTGAAAAAGAAATTGGAGAAGGCAGAGGTTGCACCATAGAAACGGTTAACAATAAGAACGTGTACGCCTGGACAGAAAATGGAGATGTTGTGGTGATAAAGCCTCAAGGTCAGAAAAAAGTACTTGGCAAAGGAAGCCAGCCAATAGTTAAGGCATTGAATGATGAACACGTTATTTGTGTGTGGGAAAATGATAAGCAAATACATGCTTCAGTGCTTGATTTATAAGGTTCTGTAGAATATTTTTTTGTTTAGCCAGCCTTTGTTTTTCATAGGTTCATTCTTGTGTCACACCCTTGTACTGGTATAACCATTTGCATCAGGAAGAAAAGCTCCTGCATGTACTGCAGTATAAGCGAGTGACACAACGATGCTGACAAAAGTTATCAAGCTTGTCACATAAAAGTCTCACCCCAAAATCTTACAAATCATATCCATAATTGTGTAACAGCTTTGCATGTGCAAGGTGGTAGCTTTGCTATATTCAAATGAAAGGATATGGCAACAGAAAATAATACCCCGATATACCTTCCCTTAGAGGGCGTACACAATGAACACTGTGCTTTAATAGTTGATAAAGGATTAAGCAAAGTTGAAGGAATTACAACTCATAAGGTAGACATTAATAACAGCAGAGCAATTGTTAATACCAATGGCGGTTTGGAAGTAGTACCAAATGCTGTTAAAGCAATCAGGGATTTAGGGTATGATGTGGATACAGTAAAGAAAAATTTTCCGGTGCTTAACATGAGCTGTGCATCTTGTGCCAGCAGTTCGCAAAGCATTTTAGAAAGCGAGCCGGGGGTTATAAACGTGGCTGTAAACTATGCTAATGCAACAGCACAGGTAGAATATATACCAACCATTACAGATCCTCAAAAATTAAAGGCTGCTTTGCAAGGCATAGGTTACGACTTAATGATTGATGAAAGTGAAGAAGCGAAGGATCAGTTGGAAGACCTGCACAGGAAGAAGTTTGAAAACCTTAAAAGGAAAACCTTTGGTTCGGTTTTACTTTCTATACCAATCGTATTAATTGGAATGTTCTTTATGAATACTCCCTATGCTAATTACATCATGTGGGCTTTGGCCACTCCGGTAGTGCTAATATTTGGACGACAGTTTTTTGCAGGTGCGTGGAAGCAAAGCAAACATCGCTCTGCAAACATGGACACACTCGTTGCTTTGAGTACTGGAGTCGCTTATTTGTTTAGTGTTTTTAATACGGTTTATCCTCAATACTGGCATAGCAAAGGCTTGCATGCGCATGTTTATTTTGAGGCTGCTTCGGTGGTCATTGCTTTTATTTTGTTAGGCAAAATGTTAGAGGAAAAAGCCAAAGGCAATACATCGTCTGCAATTAAAAAACTAATGGGCTTACAGCCAAAAATGTAACAATAGTTCACCAGGGCGGTGACCATATGGAAATGCCAATAGCAAGTGTAAACGTGGGAGATACCTTATTGGTAAAGCCAGGTGAAAAGATAGCTGTCGACGGAACAGTATTAGCAGGAAGTTCTTTTGTTGATGAAAGCATGATTAGCGGTGAACCAATACCTGTTGAGAAAAAACAAGGTGATAAAGTGTTTGCAGGAACAATCAATCAAAAAGGCAGTTTTCAGTTCACAGCAGATAAAGTTGGCGGAGATACTATGCTTGCGCAAATCATAAAACTGGTGCAGGAAGCGCAAGGAAGCAAAGCACCCGTTCAAAAACTGGTAGATAAAATTGCAGGCATATTTGTTCCGGTGGTGATCTTGATAGCAATTGTAAGCCTTATTGCCTGGGTAGTTTTAGGAGGGGAAAATGGCTTTACACAGGGAATGTTAGCGCTGGTAACAGTATTGGTAATTGCTTGTCCTTGCGCGTTGGGTTTAGCAACACCAACGGCTATTATGGCCGGGATGGGCAAAGGGGCAGAAAATGGCATTTTAATAAAGGATGCAGAAAGCCTTGAACGGGCAAAAAACATCAATGCTATCATATTAGACAAAACAGGAACCATTACCGAAGGCAAACCAGCAGTAGTTGAGATAGCCTGGAAACACGATGCAGCTCAAAAAGAATTATCAGATTTACTGTTAACTATAGAAGCGCAATCAGAGCATCCTTTAGCAGAGGCAGTGGTTAAGTATTTCACATCAGCCAATGCAGTTAAAACAACCCTCGATGCTTTTGAGAGCATTACCGGCGAAGGCATTCATGCAAAGTACAATGGAAACAGTTATTTGGTGGGCAGTCCAAAAATGATGGCGTCACACAACATTCATATTGATGATGAATTGAAAGCCAAATCAGAACAATGGCTGCAACAAGCGTACACAGTGATCTGGTTTGCTGATCTGGAAAATGCCTTAGCTGCTATAGCTATCGCCGATAAAATAAAACCTTCATCTGCTAATGCTGTTAAACAATTGCAGGAGTTAGGAATAGAAGTGTACATGCTCACCGGCGATAACGAACGCACTGCAAAAGCTGTATCAGAAAAAGTGGGCATCAAAAACTACAAAGCAGAAACTTTGCCCAACCACAAAGCAGAGTTTATACAGGCACTACAGCAACAAGGCAAAGTAGTGGCAATGGTGGGCGATGGAATAAACGACAGTCATGCGCTTGCACAAGCAGATGTTAGTATCGCCATGGGCAAAGGAACAGATATAGCAATGGATGTAGCAAAAATGACGCTGATATCATCCGACCTGCAACACATTCCCAAGGCCATTAATCTATCCCGCAACACAGTGCAGGTAATTAAGCAAAATCTTTTCTGGGCGTTCATCTACAATCTGATTGGAATTCCTATAGCCGCAGGTTTATTATATCCTTTTAACGGCTTTCTTTTAAACCCTATGATTGCCGGTGCGGCGATGGCATTAAGCAGCGTAAGCGTAGTAAGTAACAGCTTGCGGTTGAAGTGGATGAAGATTTAAAAACGATTATGCTGCAAGCAGAGATCACTTGCTTAGACATTGTTGCGTCGCACTCTTGTACTTTTATATCTTTAAGCGGCTTTCAAAAAAGCCGCTTTTGTGTTTATATAATCACCTTTTTAGTTAAAAAAATGGCAGGGTATTTAAGTGTTGCTTAAGTAGTTATTTTTGTTTTATGAATACAACTTGTGTACGTCCTTATGCAGACCAGGTTCTTATTGGGGAATGTAAAAAGAAGCTGCAAAAGGCAGAAACATCATTTTCCAGGTTAAGCCAGGTGCTGAGCCTTGCCGGTAATGATGTTCGCATGAAAATACTTTACTTGTTAGAAGAAGAAAGCGAACTGTGTGTTTGTGATTTAGCAGATGTATTAGAAATGACTATACCTGCAGTATCACAACATTTAAGAAAGTTGAAAGATGGAAACATTCTTCAAACCCGCAGAAATGCACAGACGATTTACTATTCCTTAAAAGAAGAACATCTTGAAATTATCAAGCCTTTGTTTCAGCATATTACTATTGCTAACTGTACAAAACAAAAAGTGTGAAACAGGAAACAACTTCTAAAGCGGTTACAGGCGTAGGCATAGTAGCAGCTATTGCAGCATCGCTTTGCTGTATTACACCGCTGTTAGCACTTCTTGCGGGTGCAAGCGGTGCAGCTTCATCTCTCTCATGGCTTGAGCCGGCCCGTCCTTTTTTAATTGGACTGGCTATAGCAACATTAGCCTTTGCCTGGTATCGTTTATTAAGTAAAAAAAATACTGCCCGCTGTGGTCCTGATAGTGCTTGTGCAATAGAAAAGAAAAGCTTTCTTACTTCTAAAACATTCCTATCCATCATTACCATCGCAGCTATTGCCTTGATTGCTTTTCCCTATTACGCTGATAATTTTTATCAGAAAGCAGAGAGGCAAAATGTTGTAGTTGAAAGTAACAACATTAACACGGCCTCTTTCAATATCAAAGGAATGAGTTGTAAAACATGCGAGACTGAAGTTAACAACGAGTTACACAAAGTAGCAGGTGTTATTGATGCGCAAACAATTTATAATAAAGGAACAACCGTAGTTACATACGATCAATCAAAAGCATCATTAGAGCAGCTTAAAAATGCGATTGCTCAAACAGGGTATCCGATAACTGATTATCAACTTTTAAATAAATAAAACATAAAATCGCTCTCTATCGCGTTAGGTACATTTTTATTTACTGCTGTACTGGTTCGCAGTGTCGGTGCCAATACTGCCACTGCTCAAACATCTGTTACAGCAAGAACGAGGGACGAGGCAAAAACGGTTACATTAAAAATTACGGGAATGAATTGTGCCAGTTGTAATAATCATGTTGCTGCAACATTGAAAGCACTTAGTGGTGTCGTAGAACAGAAAGTAGATGATCCTGGTGATGTTGCTACAGTAAAATTCAATCCTGCTAAAACATGTATTGATGATATTATTAAAGCCATTGAAAAAATTGGTAATAAAGCGACAAATGTTTCAGAAAAAGCCATTTTAAAGCAAAGTTAAAAGCACTTTTTATCAACATAATGACATGGAAAAAACAATAACACTACAGTCAACCCTCACTTGCCCTGAATGTGGATTTCAGAAAGAAGAAACTATGCCTGCTGATGCCTGCCAATACTTCTATAAATGCACAAGTTGTGATACGCTTTTAAGGCCAAAGCAAGGTGACTGTTGTGTATTCTGCACTTACGGTACAGTGCCATGTCCGCCCATACAAATTAATAAATCGTGTTGTTTCTAACCTATCAACACCAAAATTATGTAAATCATAACCTTAATTGTATAACAGCTAAGGTTAGTGTCTGACGTAATTTTACATAACAAAAATAAAAGACAGTCATGAAAACAATACAGTTAAAAACAAACATTATGTGCGGCTCATGTATAGCGAAAGTAACACCGACTTTAAATGAAGAAATAGGAGCAGCAAACTGGAAAGTAGATACACAAAATCCAGGGAAGATCCTAACGGTAACGACAGATAATCTTAATGAAAGCGAAGTTATTAAGGCTGTTGAAAAGGCGGGCTACAAAGCTGAAAAGGTGGCTTAAAACAATCAAAGGGAAGTTAAAAGCTTCCCTTTTCTAACTAATTCATTTTTTGATACAGGTCGTAAAATGCCAAGAATATAAACAGGCATTTGGCATAAAATTAAATGGTGGAATGATTTTTTAGCTGTGTTATCAACAAACCACGTTAAAATTTCAAAAACATTGAAGTTGCGGTAGTATTTGCGGTTATTATATAATTCAAGTATGTAGACAACGTGTAATTTTACATTTTTAAAATGAAGAATAATAGATCCATACAGTTAAAAGCAGCTTTTATGTTAGCGGTATTTGCCCTCAACACAATTGTTGCGTTTGCCTGTTCACTGGGTTTAGAAATGGGTTTTAATAATACACATCACCATCACGAAAACAACAGGCAGGCTTCGGCAAACCATTCGCACAGCAACGCCGGTCATCATCATTCTGCAGGTCTTGCTGTTCATCATCACCAAAAAGGAAGCCCTGAAAAAGACGATTGCTGCACACCTAATGCAATTAAATTTCAACAGGCTGATAAGAACCTCAATCACTCGCCAGGTCCGGTGATAAAGACGCCTGTATTCGTTGTTTTCTTAGCTGCCTTTTTAGGTCTTGGAGTCCAACACGACCATCTCTATAGTGTACATTGCTCTCTTACTCCACAGTATTATCCCCCGCCTGACATTCGCATCGCGATTCAGTCTTTTCAAATTTGATGTAATCTTTGTAATCTCAGCAGACGCTTGTATGCTTGTAGTTATATTTTAGTTGGTATCTTTTTAGAGCCAGGCTAGGAAACTACTATCATACTTCACTTGCGTCGCACACTTGTACCCTTTGTAATTCTGTTGTGCAGGGACGACCGGCAACATGATATGCACGATTTTCACTTCTCAATATTGTACCTGAAAAGGGCTCGTAAAGATTGGTAAGTACAAGTGATTGACAACAATGCAGAAATAAGTGCTATAGCCGGTTACATACAACTTGTACTGCTAATTGCACCGCATATAAATACCATTTACAACATTCAAATCAATTTAAAAATGAAATTTAGAATTGTAGCAGCCGTTGCATTTGCAGCGAGCGCATTTGCACAAAACACATTTGCACAGGACGCTCATCAATCCCCATTACTTTCCTCTTATTATAACATCAAAGATGCGCTCGTTAGTGGCAATGCTAACGTTGCGTCTTCCAGTGCTGAAGAGTTTGTAAAAGCAGCAAGCAGCGCAGATGAAAAGACTTTGCCGGCAGAAAATAAAGAGGCTTTACTAAAAAGTGCCAACCAGTTGGCAAAGAGTAAAGACATCAAAAAACAAAGAGAACTTTTTGCAGATTTTTCGACCGATATGGCAACAATGGCTAAAGCAGTTAAGCTGTCACCAAATCCGGTTTACCAGCAATATTGCCCAATGAAAAAGGCTTCGTGGTTAAGCAGTAACAAGACCATCAAAAATCCTTATTTCGGTAATGCCATGCTTACATGTGGCAAAGTCGTCGAAACCATTAATCAGTAAACTTCTGTGAATATCAACGCAAAGTACAAAGTGGCTTTACTATAATCTATCAAAAAATAAAATACAATAAAATGAAAACATTACTTGTTACCTCAGTTGCCCTCGCAGCTATTACATTTTCTGCCTGCGGTGGCAGCAGTACTTCATCAAACGAAAACAGTACAAAGGCCGATACTTCTATAAGCAAGCAGGCCACATCACCTGCTGAAACTACAAACAACAACCCTGTAAACGATGTGACTGCTGCATACCTGCAAATAAAAAACGGCCTTGCCAACGACAACGGAAATGAAGCTGCAACAGGTGGAAAGAATTTCAACGACGCTTTAGCAAAAGTGGATAAATCGTCTATGACAGCGGAGCAAAAAAAATCGTTTGATGATGTGGCAGATGATGCCAAAGAAATGGCAGAACACATCAGCACAAATGCAGGTAAAATAGAACACCAGAGAGAGCATTTTGATATGCTGAGCAAAGACATGTACGATCTGGTTAAAACTGCAGGAGCAGGACAGACTCTGTACCAGGACTTTTGCCCGATGTATAATAATAAAAAAGGTGCTTCGTGGCTAAGTGAAACTAAGGACATTAAAAATCCATACATGGGTAAGAAAATGACAACCTGTGGTACTATAAAAGAAGAAATCAAACAAAAGTCATGAACTGGAAAAAGAAGGTACTTGTAGCAATAGGGGTTGTTTTCGTCATTATTCAGTCTATACAACCTGCCCGCAACAAAAGCGGGCAGGTATTACCGGCGGATATAACCAAAATTGTAAACGTGCCTGGTAATGTTCTTAACATTTTTCAAAAGGCTTGTTATGATTGCCACAGCGACAATACCCGTTATCCCTGGTACATGAGTGTACAGCCTCTGGGATGGATGATGGCGAGCCACATTAAGGAAGGAAAAGCAAACTTAAATTTCAGCGAGTTTGGAACTTATTCAAATAGAAAGCAAGCCAATAAACTCAGGTCTATTTCAAAAAGTATTGAAGAGGGTTCGATGCCCATCTCATCCTATACACTTATGCACGCTGATGCGAAACTTAGTAAAGAGAATAAGGAGTTAATAGCAAACTGGGTAACAAAAACAAGAGATAGTCTTTCGGCTAATAAGTAATCAGTCATGGATAAAATAAAAAAAATATTAGTCGCAGTTTTTAAAGCAATTTTTATCAGGAAAAAAG
>JALYZZ010000369.1 GCA_030948675.1 Bacteroidota bacterium
GATTACCAACATCCATCGCGTTTGATATTGTAGCTACAGCCTGTTGAGTTTGATAGCTTCCTGTTTGCAGATATTTGTAAACAGAGTCATTTGCATTTACGGCAGCAACAAAATGTTTTACCGGCAACCCTGTGAGATGAGCTACCATACCGGCGCAGATATTTCCAAAATTGCCGCTCGGTACGCACATTACCGGAGGGGCTTCTTTGTCGTTCCATTGCTGGTAAGCATAGAAATAGTAGAATTGTTGTGGCAACCATCGGGCTACATTGATAGAATTTGCCGAAGTAAGAAATTTTTCTTCATTCAATTTTTCATCTGCAAACGCCTGTTTTACCAGTTGCTGGCAATCATCAAAATTTCCATCTATTTCTATAGCTGTAATGTTTTTACCCAAGGTCGTCAACTGCAATTCCTGCACGCTGCTAACCTTTCCTGAGGGGTACAGGATTACAACATTTACACCTTCCACTTCATAAAATCCGCTTGCAACGGCACCACCCGTATCGCCAGATGTGGCTACCAGCACTGTTACAGGCTTATTGATATCTTTTACAAAATATCCAAGACACCGGCTCATAAACCTTGCTCCTACATCCTTAAAAGCAAGGGTGGGTCCATGAAATAGTTCGAGCGAAAAAATTTCGTCTGTTATTCTAACCAGCGGAAAATCAAAATTGATCGTTTCGGCAATAATTTGTTGCAAGACGTCAACAGGAATAGTGTTACCTACAAAAGGTTGTATTGCTCGAAAAGCAATTTCTTCCCGCGAATAAAGCTCAATATTTTTAATAAAATCTACCGCCAATTCAGGTATTCTTTCAGGAAAATACAAACCTTTATCCGGTGCCTGGCCTTTGATGGTGGCTTCTTTAAAACTCACTTTCGCTGATTGATGATTGGTGCTGTAGTAAAGCATGATTTGTTTTTCGGGAAGCTACTAGCTGCTAGCTACAAGCTGCAAGCTTCTACCTTATGTTTTAATTGTCTAATTTATCCTACTCAAAAGCGTGCAGCTTGAGGCCCGGAGCTTGCGGCTACAAGCCTATCACCTGAACGCCACGATGATTAATAGTTGTTACATAAGTATGATAACTAACGCCTATTCTTTCGTACACACTTTTCATTACAGTTTCTACTTCTTTGGCTGTTGCTTCGCTGGTGCTTAACATAAAGATTGACGGGCCGGAACCAGAAATGCCTCCACCCAAAGCGCCCGCATCTTTACAGCCTCTTTTTACATCGTCAAAACCAGGAATTAGAATACTTCTCACTGGTTCTATAATAACATCTTCAAGCGAACGGCCTACAAGCGCTGCATCATTTTTTAGTAAACCTGCCACCAATCCTGCAATGTTTCCCCATTGTTTTATTGCATCTTTCAGCAATACCTCTTTTCGCAATATTTGTCTTGCATCAGATGTTCTTACCTCAATTTGAGGATGCACAACTGTAACATAAAAATCAGGCGCAGAAATAGCGATAATGTCTAATGGAAATATTGAACGTATTAAAGTAACTCCGCCGTAAATACAGGGCGCAATGTTATCAGCATGCTTCACACCTGTTGCCACTTTTTCACCAAACATTGCGAAACGCACCAGGTCTTCGTTTGAAAAAATATTTCTCAACAAGTGATTTGCTGCTACAACCGCTCCGGCTGCGCTGGCAGCGCTGGAACCAATGCCGCTGCCAGGCTTGATTAGCTTTTCAATAGTTACTTCAAAACCTATGTTTGCATCTATTTCTTCGAGCATTTCTATCAAAGGGGCACCTGCCGTATTTTGTGCAGGATCTGTAGGAAGGTGGTAACCATCTTTGCTGATAATGGTTACCTTTTTTTCTTCAAGCAACTTTACATGCATCACGTCATAAGGTGCACGAAGACACATCCCTAATACATCGAATCCACACACCAGATTTGCTACTGTGCCTGGCGCATGTACAGTTACCTGTTTCTGTAGAGTAGCCGGATCAATGTGCTTCATTTCTAATTCCATGCGCCAAATATAACTCCAAACCCTAAAAGGCTTTAGGGATCAATTGCAGATTGATGATTTGTATTACGATGTACAAGGGTGTGACACAACAATGTTGGATCGGGATAAAAAGCTTGCTGCAAAACGCTTCTTACTGCTTTGTTTGCAGATATTCGATTAGGTTGTCTACTCGCTACTCACCTGCCTGCCCTTATGATATCAGCAAAAACGCCCGATGCTGTTACCTCTGCACCCGCTCCTGCGCCCTTTACTACCAGCGGTTGTTCTACATACCGGTTTGTGTAGAACAGTACTACGTTGTCTTTTCCATATAAGTGATACAGGTCGTGCTGTGGCGGAATCTGCTGCAAGCCAACTGATGCCTTACCATTGTTATAGCTGGCCACAAACTTCAGCTTGTTGCCAGCCTTTTTAGCTTCATTATGCAAAGTGGCAAAATGAGCTTCATTTTTTGCCATCTCGTTGTAAAAGTCAGTTACACTTCCTTGCATACACGACGGCGGCATAAACGAATTGTTGGTAATATCTTCCATTTCAAGCTGCTCACCTGCCTCTCTTGCCAAAATCATAATTTTACGCATTACATCCGTGCCGCTTAAATCAAGGCGAGGATCAGGCTCGGTATACCCTTCGTTTTGTGCGTCGTGAACTACCTTTGCAAATGTTTTTGAGCCGTCGTAGTGATTGAAGACGTAATTGAGTGTACCGCTTAAAACTGCTTCGATCCGGTTTACCTGGTCTCCGCTTCTCAACAAATCATTGAGCGTGCCTATAACAGGAAGTCCAGCACCAACATTTGTTTCAAAAAGAAATTGCGCATTATACTCTTTTGAAAGGTCTTTTAACTTTCTATAATACTGGTAGGGCGAAGAACAGGCAATTTTATTGCATGCAACAATAGAAATGCTGCGTTGTAGCAGACTGTTGTAGACATCGGCTACTCCTTCATCGGCGGTAACATCGGCAAAAACAGCGTTGCTTAGGTTTTTAGATTGAATAGTTTCAACGAACAGATCAATATTCATTGTTTCTCCCTGCTGGAGTTGCTCTTTCCATGCCGACAGGTCTATTCCTTCGTCATTAAAAAGCATCTTTTTGCTGTTTGCTATACCGATAACTTTTATCTGCATACGCAAATGCTCCTGTAAATAAGCCTGCTGTTGTTTTATTTGTGCAAGCAACCTGCTGCCTACATTTCCAACGCCAGTCACAAACAGGTGTACCTGCTTGTACGTTGTTTCAAAAAATTCTTCATGTAAAACGTTGATGGCTTTTTTTACATCATTTCTTGAAATGACGGCTGAAATGTTTCTTTCAGATGACCCTTGAGCAATTGCCCGCACATTAACCCCATTGCGACCTAACGCGCCAAACATTTTACCGCTGATGCCTGTGTGATTTTTCATATTATCGCCAACAAGGGCTATAATAGACAAGCCTGATTCTATGGCAAGCGGCTCTACTTTTCCGGTCTCTATTTCTATAGAAAATGTGTGGTCAATTGCGTGCTTTGCGACGACTGAATTTTCTTGGTTAATACCTACACAAATAGAATGTTCGGACGATCCCTGGGTAATCAGTATTACGTTTATTCTTTCCTGTGCAAGTGCTTCAAAT
Source organism: Bacteroidota bacterium (assembly GCA_030948675.1). GTDB lineage: Bacteria > Bacteroidota > Bacteroidia > Chitinophagales > Chitinophagaceae > Segetibacter. The sequence continues at coordinate 3,618 of JALYZZ010000369.1, forward strand.
AGTCTTTTTGAGAAACCCGGAATGCCGACCATTCCGCTTCCTTCAAGGCTGAGCAACACAATTTCGTCTATGCTTGATATTCCTCGTATGTTTTTGCCGTTACCGCTTGCAGTACTTTCTATCAAAGTACCTTCGTCTGCCGCCGCAAATGTGTTTTTTATCCAGACGGGTATCTCTTTTTTCATGACAGGAAGAATGGTTGGCGGGTAAATGACTTTAGCTCCAAAATGTGATAGCTCCATGGCTTCCTGGTAAGAAATACGTGAGATGGCTTTTGCCGTTGGAACCAGCCTTGGGTCAGCGGTCATCATGCCTGATACGTCGGTCCATATTTCAAGCGTTGTTGCATGTACAGCGGCCGCTATAATAGCTGCGGTATAGTCAGAGCCGCCTCTTCCAAGCGTGGTTGTTCTACGATGTTCATCATACGCTATAAAGCCGGGGAGTACAGTTATTTTACGGTTGCTTTCATTGAAAAAAGCAGCAATTGATTTATTAGAGGTCAAAAAGTCTACAGTCGCGTTTGTATGACTGTTGTCAGTTGTTATCAGCTCTCTTGCATCTTTCCATTCAGCGTCGAGATCCATTAACGCAAGCTTTGCGGCCACTATGTGCGATGACAGCAACTCACCATAACTAACTATACGGTCTTTTGTTGCAGATGATAATTCTTTTAATAAAAAGATACCATTACAAATGTCTTCCAGTTCGTTGCATTGTGTTTTTACAAAACTTAATATCCGGCTCTGCTGAGTTACCGGCAAAAGGCTTTTTACTGTCTCCATGTGCCTTGCTTCTGCTATCTGCAACCTGTCTTTAAATGTCTCATCACCTGTTGAAGCAAGTCTTCCACACTCGAGTAATACATCCGTCATTCCACCAAGTGCCGACACCACTACAATTGTTTTTCCTTCTGTTGACTTTTGCTTTACGATGCTTACAACTTTTTCAATGTTTTCTGCATTGGCAACTGAGCTGCCGCCAAATTTCAATACTTGCATGAACCGATTTTTAAAAATAAATGAATTTTAAGTGAAGAAAACCCGGAGGTTTTATTTGCAGCTAAATGTCCTGAGGTAATATGATAACGTACAACCCTTAAAGGGTTGTTGTGGTTGTAACAACAGTAATAACAGGTATATGACATAATGAAATACCTGGCGATTTATGAAAAATAATATGTGCTTCCGGGCGTTTCAAAAGAAATAATTTTCGGGCGTAAGATAATAAAATATCTATTTTATCTTGTTATTTTTTGGCAGTCGCGAGTAACATTTTATACAATACCGTTGTATCACCCCCTTTTACTGGTAGATTCTTTTTTACTCATATAAACCATGGCTACATTCACTTAACCAGCTTTAGAAGGGGACTTTCAATAGATGGAATAATCTAAATTTATAGCACAATGCGTAAAAATGAAAATTGAAGCAGTTGACATACAACAAAATTCGGACGGACAGGCAATACGACTACCGGAAGCTTTTAGGATAAATGACAATAAAGTGTATTCGAAAAAAACAGAAAATGCAGCAGCAAACCCGATAATTGGGTAAAAGCAGAAACTTAAATACTTTTGCTACCAGCAAAATCTTAAAATTATGGATGATATACATATCTGCTGCCCGAAGTGCAACTGGGAGCCCGACGGCCAGCCTTACTGGCAATGTACATGTGGATGTTTATGGGATACTTTTAGTACCGGTGCGCGCTGCCCAAATTGTGGAAAAGTGTGGGAAGAAACACAATGTATTGCTCATGCAGGAGGGTGCGACAGATTTAGTCCGCATTTAGACTGGTACAAGGGTTTGGATGACATCGTTCAAAAATTGAAGGAGGAAATTAAAGAGCGCTGGCGGGTGAAAGAATACGCTTAATTAATAATGCATCGCTAATCATAAAAAAGAGGTTACCCGCTATGGATAACCTCTTTTTTATTGTAATGCATTTAAATTTATCAGATCATCTCGCTGTGGAGCAGTGGATTTTTTAACGCCGATCTATTCTCATTAAATTTCTTTGCTGCGGCAATAAAATGTACAAACAGCGGAGCCGGATTCTCTACCGTGCTTTTCAACTCAGGATGGTATTGTACCCCTATAAAAAATGGATGATTTGGTAATTCTATTATTTCCACTAACCCTGTTTCAGGGTTAACGCCGCTTGCGATCATTCCCGCATTTTCATACTGCTCGAGGTAGTCGTTGTTGAATTCATAACGGTGTCTATGTCTTTCGCTGATTTCTTTAGATCCGTATATTTCCATAGCAAGGCTTCCGTCTTTTAATACGCAGGGATAGCTGCCAAGCCGCATAGTACCCCCCATTTTAGTAATCTTCTTTTGTTCTTCCATCATGTTAATGACAGGGTTGTTATTGTGGGGATCCATTTCTGTGCTATGAGCATCTGAAAGACCTAACACATTACGTCCAAATTCAATTACTGCCATTTGCATGCCGAGGCAAATACCAAAGAAAGGCAGTCCTCGCTCTCTTGCATATTTCACGGCAACAATTTTTCCTTCTATGCCTCTATGACCAAAGCCGGGAGCCACCAGCAGCCCGTCAAGCCCGTCGAGTTTCTCACCAACGTTTTCGTCATTTATGAATTCGCTATGCACATTTACTACCTGCACTTTGCACTCATTCATCGCTCCTGCATGTATAAAGCTCTCCAGGATTGATTTGTAAGCGTCTTGCAGTTCAATGTACTTTCCAATAAGGCCGATCGTAACTTTACTTTTAGGGTATTTTAGTTTGTCAAGAAAACCTTTCCACCGCGTAAGATCGGGCTCACTGTAGTTGCTAATCTTCATCTTCTTTAACGCAATCACGTCAAGCTTTTCCCTCAGCATCATTAATGGAACTTCATAGATAGTCGAAGCATCTGCTGCCTCGATCACGGCCTCAGGCTTCACATTGCAAAACTGCGCAATTTTTCTCTTGATATCATTGTTTAAAGGTTCTTCAGTGCGACAAACAAGAATGTCTGGATGAACCCCGTTTTCACTTAACAGTCTTACACTGTGTTGTGTTGGTTTCGTCTTCAGCTCTTTTGCAGCCTTCAAAAATGGTATAAGGGTTAAATGCACTACTAAGCAATCTTCTTCCGGCAGTTCCCACTGTAGCTGCCTTACAGCTTCAATAAAAGGAAGTCCTTCTATGTCGCCTACTGTTCCGCCTATTTCTGTCAGTACTATATCGTATTTATCATCTTTGCCTAGCATCAGCATTCTACGCTTTATCTCATCAGTTATATGCGGGATTACTTGCACTGTCTTTCCCAAATAAGCCCCTTCTCTTTCTTTATTGATAACAGTTTGGTAGATGCGGCCTGTTGTAACATTATTTGCCTGCGATGTATAGATGTTCAGAAAACGCTCATAGTGTCCCAAATCAAGGTCTGTCTCTGCTCCGTCTTCGGTTACATAACACTCACCATGTTCATAGGGATTTAATGTACCCGGATCTACATTAATGTAAGGATCAAATTTTTGTATCGTTGTCCTCAGACCTCTAGCCTGTAGCAGCTTAGCCAGAGATGCCCCAATAATGCCTTTTCCTAGACTGCTTGTTACGCCGCCGGTAACAAAAATAAATTTGGCCATGATTTATGGTTAAATGGTTACTTTTTTAAAATTTAAAACTGTATTTAATGGCCTTGCACGTTCTTAAAACACCCAAAATCATTATATCCCGCTCTACTGCAATTTTAGATAATTGTAATTTGTGGGATAAAGGGTGTGAACTAAACATAAATCAATGATTTTGTGACTGTTTTTCTATCTTCAGCAGGCGAGAAACAGCATCAAAAAAATTAGCTTGTGTATAAATTATGACCGTGAAGAAAGATAAAAATCATCCAGAGGTCATACAAACGTACGGCTTATTTATTGCTCAGAAAAAAATTGAAATAAATCTTAACTAAGAGGAACATAAGTTGTTAATAAATATCAAACACCTGATATGAAACTTTTATTATTTTTTGTAGCTGCCTTTGTTACAGCCGCCTTACTGGGCTATACTTTAAAAACGGATGTTGCCAAAAGCAGAAGCAGTGAGCCGATCACCACTTGTGCGCCAGAAGATATACGTGAAGTTGCCCGTCTTGAAGCGGCAACGAAAGAATTTGCAGCTTTACATCCCGATCCACTTTATTTTGAAGTAAAAGACCCTAAGGGTAAGCAGGTGTCATTTAAAACCCCTGATGGATCAAACGGTACCGGTTATGAAATCAGGAACAAAAAGAAGACAAAAAACTTTCTTTTTGTTATTCATGAGTGGTATGGGCTGAATGATTACATAAAGCAGGAAGCTGAACTTTTAAGCAATGAACTGGACAATGTAAATGTAATAGCGCTTGTCCTGTATGATGGTAAGGTGGCAGCGACTGCTGACAGTGCGATGAAGTATATGTCAGGCGTAAAATCTGACCGGCTCGAAAACATTATCAAAGGAGCTATTTCGTATGCTGGTCAGGATGCACGTATTTATACAATAGGCTGGTGTTTTGGTGGTATGTGGAGTTTGCAGGCAGCTATATTGGCAGGTAAGCAAGGGTCAGGTTGTGTAATGTATTACGGCAGACCAGAGACAAATATTGAAAAGCTTAAACAACTGAACACAGATGTAATAGGATTTTTTGGAAACCAGGACAAAAGTATCACTCCGGAAAGAGTAACTGAATTTGAGAACAATATGAAAATTGCAGGAAAAACATTGACTGTTTATCGCTATGATGCCGGTCATGGTTTTGCTAATCCGAGTAATCCTGTTTTTAATAAACAGGCGAGAGATGATGCACATCAAAAAACACTGGTATTTTTGAAGGCAAGAATAAAATAAGTGCCTATCCTCTCCTGCATAGACCAAAGATTCAATTGGTGGCACATGTAGAATAGGGTTTAAATGAAAACTTTTGCACGGAATAAGATGCGGTTGAAGACAGCGCAGTACCATTGCCTGACATCTTGTATTATCTGGTAACAAAAGTCTTTCTCTGTTACATATCGGTTGTTATTTTTTTATAACTGGCAGTTAACCCTTTTATAAGCGATGAGCTAAATCCCTGGTGTTCCATTTCATTCAATCCTGCAATCGTACAACCTTTTGGGGTGGTCACTTTGTCTATTTCTTGCTCAGGATGAGAATTATTTCTTAGTAATAAATCCGCTGCGCCTTTTACGGTTTGGGCGGCTATTAATGCTGCAACTGATGCACTAAAACCAATTTCAATTCCGCCTTGTATGTTAGCCCTTATGTATCGCATTGCATAGGCTGTTCCGCAAGCACCGAGCACTGTTGCAGCATCCATCAGCTTTTCGTCTATCGAAATCGTTTTTCCGAGC
>JALYZZ010000372.1 GCA_030948675.1 Bacteroidota bacterium
GCATCAAAGTTTTCTTCTAACAGTTTTTTTAGCACAGGAGCATAGGTACGGGTAGGGCTTAGAATTAATTTACCAATGGTAGTTTTTACACCTGCCACTTCAATCGTATCCTGCATTGTGTGTTTACCAATATAAACTACCTCTTTATTTAAGCCAGGTTCAAAAGTTTGCGGATAGGCAGTGGCATAGCGCTTATCTAACACATCGTGCCTTGCGCTGGTCAGGCCATTACTGCCTATACCGCTATTGTATTCAGTTTCGTAGTTACACTGACCAAAGCTGGAAAGTCCTACAATTACGTCTCCCGGTTTAATTTTGTCATTTGTAACCAGTTTGGCTTTTGGCCATCTTGCAGTCACGGTTCCGTTTACTGCTATAGTACGTACCACATCGCCTACATCTGCCGTCTCTCCTCCCAGGTAATGGATGTGTACCCCAAAGCCTTTTAGCCAATCAAAGATTTGTTGTGTGCCGTTAATAATTACTTCAAGCACCTCTCCTGGTATGTGTTGTTTATTTCTGTCAATAGTTGATGAAAACAGTAGGTTATCATAAATACCTACACAAAGCAGGTCGTCAATATTCATAACCACAGCATCTTGCGCAATCCCTTTCCAAACACTTATGTCTCCGGTTTCTTTCCAATACAGGTAGGCAAGAATACTTTTTGTACCTGCACCGTCAGCATGCATCAGGTTTACCCAATTGCTATCGTTTCCTAAAAAATCATTGTAGATCTTACAAAAAGCATTTGGAAATAATCCCTGGTCGAGATGCTGCGTTGCGGCATGAACATCTTCTTTTTGTGCCGAAACACCGCGTTGAGAATATAATGACATGAAGCTAATTTAGGCGGTAAATGTACGTGAGAACATGGGTATTAGTTGAAGCTCCCTCGTTCCCTTTTACCGTCAACTGCCAAGAGGGAACGGGTAACGGTATCTCTTATTCTCTTAGCTTTGCCCGATAATTATGATACAGGTTCACAGAGATCTAGCGCAATTACCAAAATTTAAAAATGCTGTAATTACTATTGGCACTTTTGATGGTGTTCATCTCGGTCACCAGCAAATAATAAGACTGCTAAAAGCAGAAGCGGCTTCGATAAATGGAGAAACTGTTATTATTACTTTTCATCCACATCCCCGCAAGGTGGTGACTAATGGAAAGTCGGACCTAAAAATCCTGAATACCCTTTCTGAGAAAACAGAATTATTGAACAAGTTGGGAATCGACCATTTGGTGGTGGTTTCTTTTAATGATGCTTTTGCTAATCAGACTGCTGAAGAGTATATCGAAAATTTTCTTGTAAAAAGGTTTAATCCACACACTATTATTATTGGATACGATCATAGATTTGGCAAAAACAGGTTGGGTGATTATCATTTACTCGAAAAAATGGGGGAACGGTTCCACTACAAAGTCCGGGAAATTCCCGAACGTGTTTTACACGAAATCATTATTAGTTCAACGAAGATTAGAGAGGCGCTGTTAAGAGGCGATGTAAATACGGCAAATGAGTTTCTTGGATACAATTATTTTTTCGAGGGAAGAGTAGTAGAGGGAAATAAAGTTGGAAGAACCATTGGCTACCCTACTGCTAACATACAAATTGAAGACGAAGAAAAGCTGGTACCCGGAAACGGAGTGTATGCAGTAACAATTAATATTGAAGCTGATGATGCAGTTTATAAAGGGATGATGAACATTGGAGTAAGACCAACTGTAGATGGAACAACCCGAACTATTGAAATAAATATATTTGGGTTTGATGGAGACATTTATGGCAAAAAAATGCATGTCTACTTAAACACGTACCTAAGAGGAGAGATAAAATTTTCAGGATTAGATCAACTAAAAGAACAACTGGCAAAAGATAAAATCGCTGCAACAGAGAAACTGCGGGATGGTTTGTTATAGCAGCTCTGTTGTAACCCTATACTCTCCGTTAGATAAATCAAATTTTAAATGAGCTGGTGACTGTTACAAGTCAGCTGACTTCCGCTGAAATCAACTTTTCAAGTACAAAATGCACAATTGGGCAGAATGTAGCATTTTTAAGAGTAAGCTGGGGACGTTTTAATAACACATCTTCATCGGTATATGGAAACCTCGAGCAATCTCCCGGCCTCTGCTCATAAATACTACAATAATTATCTTCGCCAAGAAAAGGACAAGGTGCAGTTTTAGCCACATAATCACCGTCAACATCAAGATTTAAATAAGTAGCAATAAATTCGCTTTCTTTCATTTTAAGATGCTTACTTATCCGCTTTATGTCTGTTGTTTTAAACCTGGGGGAGTAGCCTTTACAACAGTTGCCACATTGCAAACAATCAATCTTTTCAAATGCTTGCTCGTTCAAATCATGCAAGCGTTTTAAAACCTTGTTTTTATCGGCTTTTTGCAAAAAATGCTTATACTGCTTCTGATGGTCTGCAGACAGTTTTTGCCAATTTTCCGTTTTATCCTGCTTCATTTTGCTGTAATACGCTAAGGTAATTGTAAAAAGGAAAAAGCTATAGACTCCAACCGTTAATGTTATAAGCGCCCCTCCAGACTGATGACTGCTTTTGCAAAAAAAAATGCCTCCGTAAAGGAGGGATTCACACACAATCATCAATATTATATTTAGTGCTTAAACGCAGGCACAAACTGTTTTCTCATGTTATACCAGCGCAAGGT
>JALYZZ010000396.1 GCA_030948675.1 Bacteroidota bacterium
GGTTGGTGTTGTGCTGGCTTTGCAACAAGAAGAGTGGATAATGCCCTTACATAGAAACCTCGGCATATTTACTGGTAGAAACATACCGCTAAGTAAGCTGTTTATGCAGTGGCAGGGTAATAAAGAAGGCTTTAGCAAAGGCAGAGAAAGAAGCTTTCATTTTGGTAGTAAAGAGCACTTTATCTGTGGAATGATCTCGCACCTGGGGCCACAGCTTGCAGTGGCTGACGGAGTAGCGCTGGCTTATAAACTAAGAAATGAAGGTAAAGTAGTGGTAGCATTTTCGGGTGAAGGTGGAACAAGTGAAGGAGATTTTCACGAAGCGCTCAACGTAGCAGCAGTATGGGATCTTCCAATAATTTTTGTAATCGAAAACAACGGTTATGCGTTAAGCACTCCAGCAAATGAACAATACCGATGCGGGAAACTAGTCGATAAAGCAATAGGTTATGGAGTGGAAGGTGTAAGAATTGACGGCAACAACATTTTAGAAGTGTATGATACCATGAAAGGAGTAAGAGCATACTGCATAGAAAAACAAAGGCCTTACCTGGTAGAATGTATGACGTTTAGAATGAGAGGCCACGAAGAGGCAAGCGGAACCAAATACATACCACAATCATCTTTCGATGAATGGCAAGCTAAGGACCCGGTGAAAACATTTGAAGAATTTTTGGTAAGCCAACATGTATTTGATACAGCTATGGCAAGGCAAATAAAAGAAGCGTTGCAGGCAGGCATAGAATCAGAATTACAAATTGCTTTCAATGCTCCTTCCATAGTGCCTGATACAAATGAAGAGTTGAATGATGTGTATGCACCTGTTGCAAACAATAAGGCTAAAGAAGCTATACCTGAAAACAATACAATCAATGCAGTTGCCACAAAACACATTCGTTTTATTGATGCGATTAGAGAAGGCTTGTACCAGTCGATGTGTCGATATGAAAACCTGGTTTTGATGGGGCAGGACATTGCAGAATATGGTGGAGCGTTTAAAGTCACCGAAGGTTTTCTGGAAGAATTTGGCAAAGAACGAGTACGCAATACACCACTTTGTGAAAGTGCTATCGTTGGTGCGGCGTTGGGACTTAGTCTCGAAGGCTACAAGAGTGTTGTGGAAATGCAGTTTGCCGATTTCGTAACAGCAGGTTTTAGCCAGATAGTTAACAACCTTGCCAAGATCTACTATCGCTGGTCGCAAAATGCAGACGTGGTTATCAGAATGCCAACTGGTGGATGTGTGGCTGCCGGCCCTTTTCACAGTCAAAGCAACGAAGCATGGTTTGTACATACACCCGGGCTAAAGGTAGTTTATCCTTCATCTCCGGAAGACGCAAAAGGGTTATTAATTGCAGCGATCAACGATCCTAATCCAGTGCTGTTTTTTGAGCATAAGGCCTTATACAGAAAAATAAGCGGCAACGTGCCGACAGCGTATGAACCGATTGAAATTGGAAAAGCAACAATTGTTCAAGAAGGAACAGACATTTCTATTATTACCTACGGAATGGCCGTTCATTGGGCTACCACCTTCGCTGAAACAAACCGTCATATATCGCTAGACATTCTTGATCTTCGCACTTTGTTACCGTTGGACTATGAGGCGATTAGAGCATCTGTTACCAGAACCGGAAAAGTGCTGATCTTGCATGAAGACACACTTACTGGTGGAATTGGAGGAGAAATAAGCGCATGGATCTGCGAACACTTATTCGAACTGCTTGACGCTCCAATAATTCGTTGCGCATCTTTGGATACACCGGTTCCGTTTAACGCTACTTTGGAAAGAAATTTTATGGCAGTGAACAATCTCGACATGAGCATTCAAAAGCTACTAAGTTATTAGTTAATACAACCCAGTTGAAGTAATACGTTTTTCTATTTCAATAATTCTTTTGTCAACCGGTGATTTTTTTTTCACCGTTTACAAAAAACAGCTTATTAACCCAATTATTTTTATTGCTAAATCATTCAAAAAAACTTTTCGAAAAAATTTTTTTGAATGAAAAAATACTTCATCTTTACCACCTCTTAACAAACTAACGATTGTTAGTATTTGATAGTTCTTCATCTTACTGCACCTTGCTACTTTGCTTTCATGGCACATCAACTTTTTGTAAAAAAGTAGTTTGACGAAAGAAATTCAAATAGTCTCTTTCGGGTAAGAAAAGGAGGAAGGTTTATAAGTATAGATAGTGAATTGAGAGCTGGTTGGCCTCTAACGATTGCTTGCATTTTTTTTCCAATACCAGCTCTTTTTTCACTGGTTCTCCATTCAAAAATCATCATTACTTCGTTTGTTCGTGCAGCCACTTTATCTCATCTTCACAACTGTCATTTTTCTTTTGCTATTTTTGAAATAATACTTGTAGAAGCTACCGGATTTTTAAAAGCCGATCCATCATTTATAAACTAAGCAAAATGAGAAGAGAAATAACCTCCTGGTATAGCCCCGCATTGCAAAAAGAAATGCCAATTGCATCATACGGCCACTATGGTTTTGCTGTTTTATTAGTACCAACAGCAGCAGCAGATTACCTCGAATACGAACGTTTTGAACTATTAAAGTCATTAGAGCCAATGATTGACAGCGGCAAATTCAGGGTATTTAGTATCGACAGTATGAATAAGGAAAGCTGGCTCAATTATCAAATGGAACCGGCTCACCGGGCTATTCGTCATAATGACTTTAATAAGTATGTCTTTGATGAAGTGATACCGTTTATTCGTAACGCCACCAGCAACGAAACTTTTATTTATACCTGCGGTGCTTCGTTTGGAGCGTTGCACGCCATGAACCTGTTTTGCAAACGCCCTGACATTATTAACGGTGCAATCTCTATGAGCGGCGTATACGATCTTACCGAATACACAAGGGGCTTTTACGATGAGCAGGTGTATTTCAACAGCCCCATCCATTATATGCCAAATTTGAATGATCATTTTTACCTTGAAAAATTAAGGTCTAGTCACCATATTCACTTATACACAGGTAGCGGAGAATATGAAGACCCGGATGCTTCAAGAAGATTGGCTTCGGTACTTTTTAGCAAAGGCATTTGGTGCGACCTTGATGTTTGGGGTACCGATGTCAGGCACGATTGGCCGACGTGGCGGCAAATGCTACCCTACATCCTGGATAAAAAATTCTAAATACCGCCCCAGTCTTTGGGTTTCATTTTTTTACTGGATGGCATAGAAATTTTACTTGTTTAAGCAGTTGAAAAAGTTTGTAAGATATACGCTTAAGGGCCTGGCTATTTTTTTAGGAGTGTTGGTGTTGGTTTACACCATTGCGTATATCTATATAGTGGCCAAGAAAGCAGACATTATTGCGCAAATAAAAGAACAGGTGTCTGATAAACTAAATGGTGAAGTACAAATAGGCAACATAAGCCTCGGTTTTCTAGCTTCGTTTCCAAGCATCTCGGTTGAGTTGGATAATGTGTCTATAAGAGATACTCTTTTTAATGAGCATAAGCACCCCTTCTTCGAGGCCGACAAAGTAAACGCAAGTATTAGCGTGATAAATGTAATCAGAAGCAATAATCCGCTAAATGGCATTCGTATTCAAAACGCTCAATTATATCTTTATACCGATACCTCAGGATACACCAACTCTTATTTGTTATCGCCCAAAGCAACTTCTAACACAGCAAAAAAACCTTCAAC
>JALYZZ010000417.1 GCA_030948675.1 Bacteroidota bacterium
CTATTGCAACGCTGCCAGGAGTTAGCCATTTGTTCTGTGTTCACTGTTTTCACAGTAAAAACTAATCACTCCTTCATGAATACCTAAAGCCCATGAATGAAATGACGAGCTACAGTCGTATTGATCAATCGAATTGAAGATGGCAACAAATACTCGTGCTGCAAGTTCTTCAGATTGTTGTCGACAAAATCCTGCGCATATAACTTCGGCAAATATTAGTGGGGAAAGCAGATCATATAGCTTTTTTTGGCTATCACGATCTTTGTTTATGCAGCCAGCTATTACAGCATGACTTACCGGTGGAAAGGTGAATTCCATTTGAATAAGGTTAACGGTAACAAATCATTCCTTCAAATACAACTCTAAGAAGATTATGAGATTCCTTATCAATGGAAAGGTTTAATACAAATTATTTTTTTTTATTACTTCTATTGACTGCCAAGGGAATTAATGGCGTGTACAAACATGCAGCATTGCAACAATCTGTGCCGATCAATCATGCTGTTGTAGACAAGCCGACTCAAACTAATTGTAATGAAGAATTACAGCGAAAGGTTGTAGAATAGCAAACACTAGCGCATGACACCATTAGTATTCCCTGTTTTAATTAAAAGTGTTTGTGCGTCGCAATTATTTATTCAACGCCCGTAGCCAATCAATACATCTGTCTGTCCAGCTTTCTGTTTCAGGAATGCCAAGCGCAAGACCGAAGCCATGACCGCCTTTGGGATATAAGTGCATCTCAGCCGGTATGTTTTTGTCTTTTAAAGCCTGGTAAAACATCAGGCTATTTTCAACGGGAACGCCTTTATCGTCTGTAGCATGCGCCAGGAAGGTTGGAGGGGTTTCGGCGGTTACATTTAGCTCGGCAGAGTAAAAATTTGCAAGCTGGGCATCCGGTGTTTTCCCAATCAGGTTGTTTCGTGAACCGGCATGCATGGTAGGTTTAGACATCGTAATAACCGGGTACATCAAGATCATAAAGTCAGGACGCGAACTTAAACGATCTATAGGGTCTGTAGCACTTGCATTTCCGCCATCAAAGTGGGTGCCGGCTGTAGAAGCCAGGTGACCACCAGCAGAAAAGCCCATAATTCCTATCTTATCTGTTTTTATGTTCCATTTGCCGGCATTGGCACGTACCATTCTTATCGCCCGTTGTGCATCCATTAAAGGTGATTTGTCAGGTACGATATTGCTTTTAGAATCAGGTAAGCGATACTTAAGTACTATTCCGACTATGCCTTTTGAATTTAACCATTTTGCTACATCTGTTCCTTCCCAGTCATAAGCGAGTATCCCATATCCACCTCCCGGACAGATGACTACCGCCTGCCCTGTTGCGTTTTTTTTAGAGGGGATAAAAACGGCTATTTCAGGGTTTTGTACTTTGCTGATCCTAACGATATCTGTGCTGTCGCTTTTTTCTTTTTCATTTGTTTTTTGGTAATTGGGTACTTTACCGGCAGCCCAAAGCGGTAAGGTAATTTCCTGGGAAGTTGCAGCAAATGACATGGCAATAAGAATTGTGAATAAAGGAGTTCTTTTTATCATAAAAACAGCATTTTATTTTTAGCTTACAATGTAGCCAACTTACATAAAACATGCTTATTTTTTTCCTTTATAAAGCTGCTTTTTATTATAGTGTTACCGCTTCTCTCCAGGTCTATTTGCAGCCGCCTAATTGAAAATTACTCGTTCACCTTTTTACCCAAATGCAGATTCACACAAAAAGCCACATATCTGTGACTTTTTGTTGTGATGAAGAAGCAGTTTTAATTATGCTTTTTCTTCAGACGCTTCGTAATTAACGTGGTTCTCAGCAATGGTAGTAAGTAAATGGTCCGTTTGCTTTTCCTCTTCAAGTGTGGTATGCAGCAGTTGTGCTACTTCGGCAAGGCCTAAGGTTTCAGCCAGTTGAGCCAGACCGCCATAAGTAGCAATCTCATAATGTTCAACTTTTTGCGCTGCGAATATTAGTCCCACATCCCTCGTAGCAGTCTTTGAGTCAGTGTCAGCAATAATGCCTTCGCCTTCTTTTAAAATACCTTCAATTGCCTCGCAGGTTTTACCTTTTGCTTTTTCGCCTAATAGTTCAAAAACCTTTTCAAGACGTTCAATTTGTTCTTCTGTCATCGTCAGGTGGCTTTCAAAAGCACTTTTTAATTCAGTAGACGTAGCCGCCTTTTTCATTTTGGGCAGTGTTTTAGCTATTTGCTTTTCTGCATAATAAATGTCTTTTAATTCATCGACAAAAAATTCTTTAAGTAGTGAGTTTGCAGCACCTGCACCTACGTGCTTGCCGGTACTGCTTGTTGTTGACTTTGCCATAAAATATGTTTTCCTGATGTCTTAAATTTTTATACCACCCCAATCCCGGTTTTGTAAGTGGGGCCGGATGTTGAGGCTTTTCTCTTGGATAAACCTAAGAAAGCCAATTTGCCGACGATAACTATTAGTTGTATTCAGCAATTTAAATGGGTAAAATCAGCAACGACAAAAAAAAGATTAACCCAGGGCTTACTCATGCGAAGATTATTGAAGCAGCCGAAGAGCTTCTTTTAATAGTGCTGAGTTGCCTGGGCTACTGAAGTTTTTTAAAAAGTTGGAAGCAACACCAAAAGCTTCACTTATTCATCCGGTTAAAACGCCTCAATAAACAATTGTTTCGGTTAGTTTTTGACAAATCCGGTTGTTTGGAATATATTCGGAATAAAATTACATCAACAATAACACGCTATATGACTCCTGATAAAATTAGACCTGTTTCTTCTTTTTGCGATGCGATTTTTTTACCGTATTTCAATAGTTATATTTAATTACCTCCGCATTTTAGCAGGGCCAGTTCTGCTCATTAATATTGTCGGCCTGGCTTTAAATAACGAACTGAATTGCTCGACATGACAACAAAACTGCTGCTAGAGATTACGGAAAAAAATACCGGACTTTAGAGGTCAAATAGCTGCAACGGATGCAATTAGCAAATAAAAAACAAATGACCTTTCAACGATAAAAACAAAATAAACCAAATACACTTGCTATATGAAGACAAAGATAATTTTCGCGATGCTTTTAATATCAACGTTTTTTGCTAAAGCGCAACACGTTGGCTCTACCCCTGAGTATGTGAAAATGCTGACCTCAAAATGGGAAGGAGAGCGCTTCGCCGACGGACGCCCCAAGGTTTCTGACGCCCTTTTAGAACGTTTACAAAACTGCACACTCGAACAGATTTGGGGCTATCTTGGAAACAAAGGTTATCGAAACCAGGTGGAGAAAAACTGGGTGATATTAAAGCCAGGTGAAACTATGGTCGGCCGGGTAGTTACTGCTCAGTTTATGCCAATGAGACCCGATTTAGATACATTTGTTAGAGTACAGGGCAAAGCCGAAGGTCGCTCGCAACATGGAGGCATTAATATCTGGCCCATCGATATTCTCACTAAAAATGACATATACGTTGCCGACGGTTATGGAAAAATCAAAGATGGTACGCTCATAGGCTCCAGTCTTGGAAATGCGATCTATGGTAAAACAGGCAAAGGGGTTATTTTTTACGGTTCTATCCGCGACATGCAGGAGCTAAAGGATACCAAAGGCTTCAATGCATGGATTAAAGGCAGCGACCCGTCGTACATTAAGGATATGACTCCTACCTCTATCAATGCACCTATTCGTATCGGGGAAGTAAGTGTGTTGCCTGGCGATGTGGTTTTTGCAAATGACTACGGTGTTGTATTTATACCTGCATACCTGCTTGAAGGGCTTGTAACAACTTCGGAAATGGTGGGCCTTCGCGATGAATTCGAGCGCGAAATGTTGCAATCCGGCAAATATCTTTCTGGCGAAGTACATGGAGATTGGGCTGATAAAATCAAAGATGAGTTCCGAGCATGGTTTAAAAAATACCCTAAAAAAACTGCTATTACTTCAAAAGATATAGAAGCGTATTTAAAAAAGGAAGGACATTAAGATGAAGCGCAATGCGAAGGTTTTTTACATCTAACAGTAAAAGCTCAACAATAATCATGACATATAAGGTTGCTATTTTTTTCTTTTTTTTCTCCACTGTTTGTTTTCAGATGGCTTCTTTCGGACAAACTATTTCTAAAGAGGAACTTATGTTTCTCACCTCTGAATGGAAGGGCGAACGGTTTCCGGATGGCCGTCCAAAAATTCCTGATGATTTGCTTCGCCGAGCAAAAACGATTGGAATTGACGATGCATGGACGGTTCTAAAAAATGAAGGTTACACAAACCAGTTTGAAGGGAACTGGAAAATGGTGCAAAACGATGTGCCTGTGATCGGGCGCGCGGTCACAGCTATGTTTATGCCCACGCGCCCGGATATTGAAAAAAATATTAAGGCGCGGGGAGTAGCACAAGGCAGAAAAGGCAATACCAACTCCTGGCCAATAGAAACACTTGCAAAAGGTGATGTGTACGTGGCCGATGGTTTTGGAAAAATAGCAGGCGGAACGCTGATGGGTTCTACACTAGGCAACTCTATCTATAGCAAATCGGGCAACGGAGTGGTGTTTAATGGTGCTGCACGCGACATTGAAGGGCTGCAGGAAATAAAAGGTTTTAATGCTTTTGTGCGCGACTTCCATCCGTCTTTTTTGGAAGATATGGTATTGATGGGTTTAAATACGCCAATAAGAATAGGCAGCGTGATGGTCTTACCAGGCGACCTCGTAATTGCGCAGCGCGAAGGAGTACTTTTTGTGCCCGCACATTTGGCAGAGCAGGTAGTTAGTACCGCGGAGTTTGTTGCCCGTAAAGATCAGTTTGGTTTTGAAATGGTAAAATCAGGCAAGTATTCAACAGGCCAGATAGATAGCCAGTGGACAGAGGACATTAAGACTGCCTTTTTGAAGTGGCTGGAACAACATCCCGAGTTAGGAAAGATGACACGAACAGAACTGGACAAAGTAATGAGTAAACGAACGTGGTAATGGCCATGCCCAGACACCTTGTTCTGTACAAAATTACTTTTAGCAGGAATTAAATAAACTTGTTTCCCTATGTCAAATACGATTGCCGTAACACGTTGGTACCGCCTGATACCAATTGCCTTTATTACTTATAGCCTTGCATACCTCGACCGTGCAAATTTTGGTTTTGCCACCGCTGGAGGGATGGGCAAAGACCTGCACATTACACCGTCCATCTCCTCTCTGCTAGGTTCATTGTTTTTTCTTGGCTATTTCTTCTTTCAGATACCGGGTGCTTTATATGCGGCAAATAAAAGTGCAAAGAAGTTAATCTTCTGGTCACTAATTCTGTGGGGTGGCCTGGCAATGGCTACAGGAATGATCAGCAATGTAAACATGCTAATAGTTATTCGTTTTATGCTTGGCGTGGTCGAAAGTGCAGTGATGCCGGCTATGCTGATCTTTCTAAGTAAATGGTTTACTAAAACAGAGCGTTCACGGGCAAATACTTTTTTAATTCTTGGTAACCCTGCCACCATACTTTGGATGTCTATTTTATCAGGTTATCTGGTAAGGTCGATGGGATGGCGCTGGATGTTTATATGGGAAGGGTTGCCCGCCATCATCTGGGCTTTTATATGGTGGAGGGTAGTAGACGAGGTACCTAAAAATGCAAAATGGTTAAGCGAGCCTCAGAAACAGGCTTTAGAAGATAAACTGCAACAAGAGCAGGCTGGCATTAAGCCGGTTAAGAATTATGCGGAAGCATTTAAATCTAAAACGGTGGTACTACTTTGCCTTCAATATGCGCTATGGAGTATTGGCGTTTACGGTTTTGTAATGTGGCTGCCTTCTATCCTGAATGCTGCGCCTAATATGAATATTGTAAAAACCGGTTGGCTCAGTTCTGTGCCCTATGTTTTTGCGATTATAGGTATGCTAAGCGCTTCTTATTTTTCTGACAAAACCCTCCATCGGAAAATCTTTGTCTGGCCGTTTCTACTAATAGGTGCAATCGCTTTTTATGGTTCGTACTTAACTGGTAACACCAACTTCTGGTTATCCTTTGTGCTGCTTGTAATTGCAGGTGCCGCCATGTACGCTCCTTACGGGCCTTTCTTTGCAATCATTACCGAAATACTGCCGCGCAATGTTGCTGGCGGCGCCATTGCCCTCATCAACAGTTTTGGTGCGTTAGGCTCCTTTGCCGGTTCTTACCTCGTTGGTTATTTAAACGGAAGAACGGGTGGCTTTAGCGCATCCTACATTTTCATGTCAGGAGCACTTTTTTTATCAGCCATTATAACAATCTTAGCTGTTAAAGGATCGAACGAAAGCGTTGAAAACACAACCGAAGAAAAAAACATAAGCCGGGTATACCAGATGAATCCAAAGCTTGAATAATATATTCATCAACTTATTTTAAAACAACTTTTTTTATTGCTTCACGCTATTATTGTTACTGCTCTTTTACAATTGAAATGGAGTACCATCAGACAGAGGCACCACTTAAAAAAGGTTCCATAAATTATTTTTATTCGCAAGAATACCTAATCTGTTAGAAGTATTTTTCTGCCGTAAGTCCAAAAGTAATTAGCAAATTTTCTCTGTTTGTTCGCTGGTTTCTATTATATGTTGCTGATGTTGTAAAGCCTAGCCACTTCCGTATTTTAAAAGTTAGATTATTGATCGACTTAATAATATAATCACTGCCGTCAGACAAGGAGTTTTGGTAGAAATGCAAACCATCAAAAACAATCAGATCTCCACATGAAAAGTGGTATCTGAAGCGGAGTGAATTTCTAAAGGTTTGGTACGCGTTGGTAACCGTGTCGTTAATCTGCAAATTACTTGCTTCATATAAAATTCCATCGCTAATATTAATAGCTGCATTACGTGTATCAACAAGATTATAAGCAGCGCCTACGCCTGCTTGCAAGCGGTCAATAATTTTTAACGAATAGCTTTTTTCATAGTTCCCCAATCCCCAGTAATAAAAATGCGGAATGGTTTTATACAAATTAAAGTCAAGGGTTGATGTAAAATCATTGTTGGTCAAACCGTGGCGCTGGGTGCCGTAGATCCAGCTATTAGTGCTATTTAGCCTGATGTTTTTTTTGTGGAGGCCATACCGAAACATGTTGCTTAAAACAAAAGAACTGTTGTTATTTGTTTTGTTAATAATACCGGTAGCAGCATAGCTTATATAATGAAAAATAGAGTCATTAAACTGTGCTTTACACCCAAAGGAAGAAATTATAAGAATAACCAGCAATGCAGTTTTTAAAGCTTTTTTTGTCATTCTATTTCTTCGAAGCGCGCCCTTCATTGCTTCCATACTTAACGGTTTTAGGCTTTTTGCTTTACCTGCCTTACCTGTACGTAATATTTTTTTTCAATTATTTTTTCAATCGGTGTCATCGTAAATTTTTTAGCTATCGGTACACTCTTATAAATTTCTGTCGGAGCGATTAACATGCTTCCCTCTTCAGTGAAAATGTTAATTGGTAAATCAAAGCCAGGCAAACAATTTGTCCATCTAAAAAATATTTTTTGTTTGTTATTTGTCAGATAATATTCAAGTACGGGAATTTGAGTAGTTCTTAAATATTGATCAAAGATTTTCGAAAAATCTCTTCCGCTTTTGTTGGAGATAAAGTCTTCTATCTCTTTTGTTGTTACCGTTTTGTGGTAGAAAGTAGTGTTTAATCCTCTTAAAATATTTCGAAACTTGTTGTCATCATTAATTGTCTGGCGGATTATGTTCAGCATATTAGAAGCCTTGTAATACATGTCACCACTTCCTTCTTTGTTTACCCCATAAGGCCCAATAATCGTCTTATCATTTTTTATATTTCCTCTTATTCCGTAGTTATAGTCTGTTGCTGCCTGTTTACCAAACATTGTTTCTGTGTACAAGGTCTCGCTATAGTTGGTAAAGCCTTCGTGCACCCACATATCGGCCAGATCTTTAGAGGTAATACTATTGCCAAACCATTCGTGCCCACTTTCATGAATAATGATGAAATCCCATTTCAAGCCCCAGCCAGATCCGCTTAGGTCCCTGCCGAGGTAGCCATTTTCATACTTGTTTCCATACGCTACCGCACTTTGATGCTCCATGCCCAAAAAAGGTGTCTCCACGAGTTTATAGCTGTCTTCGTAAAATGGGTATTTGCCAAACCAGTACTCGTAACTGCGTATCATCGGCTTAACTTGTGCAAACTGCTTTTTGGCTTTTTCCAGGTTGTAGTTCAGAACCCAATACTCAAGATCTAGTTTACCGCCTTCACCCATCAAGGTATCATTCCATTTTACATATTTTCCAATATTCATAGTTACCCCGTAAGTGTTGATAGGATTTTTTACTACCCATGTCCACGTCTTCATGCCGTGTACCGGCGCCGACACGTTTTGCAATCTTCCGTTGCTGACAGCCACCAAAGTATCGGGTGCAATAATTTGAATGCGCATTCCACTGTCAGGCTCATCGCTTTGATGATCTTTACAAGGCCACCATACACTTGCACCAAGTCCCTGGCATGCAGTAGCTATCCAGGGGTTATCTTTGCTATCTGTTTTCCATACAAGGCCACCATCCCACGGGGCTCTTAGGGCCTCTTTTGGCGTACCATGGTAATAGATGGTTAACTTTCTTATTCCTGGTAAAAATTTAAATGTGGCAAGGCTATCACGCAGGAAAACAAAGCAAACAT
>JALYZZ010000448.1 GCA_030948675.1 Bacteroidota bacterium
CTATTGAGTAAGGGATGGTATCACCTTCAATCAACTGTTGTTTTGCGACTTTCACAAAGCTACCCGGCGTTCACGTCCTGCGTTTTGTTTAGATCTTCGCATTAAGTATGCAGATAGTACAGTAGAAACAATTACTTCGGGCAAAATTGGAAAACAAGTTTAAGCGTTGTTATTTTTAATAGCATCTATACTAGTTCAAAAGCATATTATTTATAGCCAAAGTGTGTCGGAAACGTGTCCGAGAACAATAAAAAAGGAGCTACTTGTTTCGTAACTCCTTGATTACCAAGTGGGCCCACTAGGATTTGAACCTAGGACCACCTGATTATGAGTCAGGTGCTCTAACCAGCTGAGCTATAGGCCCTGCTTCTGTGAAGCGGCTGCAAATATAAAAGTTTTAGCATTTCCGGCTTCATTATTTTTGCTTTCATGGCAAAAATAAAAAACATCATTTTCGACCTCGGTGGCATTTTTATTAACATTAACTATGAGGCAACACGCCATGCGTTTGTTGCCAAGGGTATTGCTAATTTTAATGACTACTATAACCAGCATAGCGCCAATAGTCTTTTTGAAGATCTGGAAACGGGAAAAGTATCTGCTGAAGAGTTTTACAAGAGATTTAGAAAGGAGACAGGTACTGCATTAACAGACGATGAGATAGGAGATGCTTGGAACGCAATGCTTGGAAGCTTTCCTGCTAAACATCTGAATTGGTTAGAGGAAATAGGGTTCCGATACAAAATATATCTGTATTCGAATACTAATATCATCCATTACGCAGCATTTCAAAATATCTACAAAGAATCTACCGGCAGAGCAAATTTCGATGATTATTTTATCAAAGCTCATTACTCGCACGACCTTGGCGTAAGAAAACCATATCCGGAATCTTTTAAAAAGTTGCTAGCCATAGAAGATCTCGATCCGTCTGAAACCCTGTTTATAGATGATTCTTATAAAAATATAGAAGGTGCGAAGGCGGTTGGTATGCAAACCATATTATTACTTCCGCCTAAAACGGTGCTTGATCTGCGGCTTTAATTATACCTACCGGTTTCTTTTTAGGAATTAAAAGCCTTATTCTTTACTCCGATGTTTTCAACAACAATATAGTTGTCATCAACGCTGCTAAAACAAGTCTCGTTGTTGTGTCTATTCGGCTATCTATCCACCTGATGCACCTGTTCCTTCCCAGCAAACCGTCTCCATAACATTGTAATGCAGCAGGTGCTTTGCCATTTTTAATAAAGTCAAATACCATTGCAGGTACCCTCCTTTTGTCATCGTTATTTTTATTTGAAGTTGTTTGCAACAAGATAATTTTTTGTCCATTGCTGACCGGATATAGCCCAGAGCTGGGTAATGTGTTAAGACCTGTTTGCGTACTCATAAATAAACTCTATGTATAAGCAGTATCTGCATAACGGTAATTTACCTCTCAAAATAAAAATTTTTCTCACGTTCCAAGCCCTCATAGGTGGTCGTCTTTCAATGGCAGTATATTAGTAAAATCGGTATGGATGTGTATCTTAATTACCAAAGCCATCTATTTTATTAAATCGTCAACCAACTCTTTTAGTTCTTGGTATCGCTCCCTTCTACCCTGTGACTTTAAATAGAACGTCATTAAAAATCCGCAATATTTTTTTTCATTATCTACCCACGGAAAGGAACCGAACAAACCAGGACTGCTCACGCTTCTGGCAGTGTTGCTTACCGTTGATGCTTCCATAACCCACTCCCCTAGTCCATATCCGGCGCTGCCTGCTTCATTCGGTGAATACGCTATTATAACGTTCTTTGTTATCCGATTAAACTGCATTTGAGCTACAGCAGCTTCACTTAAAATCCTTTTACCGTTGTAAACTCCTTTGTTCAAAATCATCACCAAAAAGTTCAGATAATCGCTAGCGCTACTCCATGCTCCTCCTGCGGGTAGCGGTACTTTGGCTTTTCCAAAATCAGTGTGGTGCATATCAAGTGGAGTTGCAAGCCTTTCCAGAAAGAGTGTTTCAAAGCTTTTACCGCTAATCTTTTCTATAACTGCAGCCGCTATCTGTAACCCAATACTACTATAACGAAAGACTTTTCCTAGCTCGCCTTCCATAGATAAATGAGCAATGTCGGCGATTGCCTCATCCATACTGGTTGCTGCTCTCATTTCATTAATGCCTTCTTTAAATGAAGGAGCCTTTATGGCAGTAGTATGAGAAAGACATTGCGCGATAGTTATTGCCCCTTTGTTGTATTGGGTAAGAGTTGGTAAAAACTTTCCCACGCTGTCAAGTAAACTTAGTTTTCCTTCATCTACAAATGTCATTACCAGCGCTGCGCTAAGCCATTTGCTGCAACTTGCAATTGGTCCTCGTGTTGCCGGTGTAAAATCTTCCAGGTTTGCTTTTGTGCCTTGTCGTTTTAAGATCATTTTTGCAACCATCTTTTGTCGCGGTCGCATTTCATTTGCCACGTGCGCATAGATGATTTTACCTCCTTTATAAATCATCAGTACTGCCCTTCCGCCCATGTCTTGTGCATTTGTTTCGAGCCAGTTGTCGAGTTTAGAAAAGTCTTGTGCAAAACAAGTTGTGGTTGCAAGGAATGAAAGAATTAACAGAGCTGCATGTAGCCCTTGTTTTAGAAGCCGAAGCATAATGATGTATGATGGTAGATAAATACGTAATTTAAACAAATAGTAACATGTTTTTTGCTAATGAATATAAATCTGTCTACAGACGCACTGCTAATAATAATTCCTATGGAAACTGTTTGTTTGGTAATATTTATGCAGCTATCGATTTGTTGAAGAGCCTTACTTTCCATACTAGTTTTAGAGGGGAGAGCTATGCCGGCTTCTCCCGCTCATTCTCATATCCCACTTAGAGGATGCACAAAATACCACGAGTACAGAACATATCCGCTTATATATTATAAAATAATAAATTTTTAATCAGATGCATCGCATCTCTATTTGAACCTGTCCTGTTTTTTACAAGTTTAACAAATCATGTTTTTTTTGCACTAAAAAAAATAGTTGTAATGCTAATCTGATTAACTTGCTTCTTCTAATCACTTAAAACAAAGTATGCTTATGCTTGCCAAATCTTCTTCACTTCGGTGGGGGTTAGCTGTAATGTTAATGCTTTCCTCTATTATTTCATTTGCTCAGCGCGTGGTAACGGGTACTGTTACAGGTGCGGATAATCAACCTGCTTCCGGTGCTACCATAACCGTAACAGGCACAAACGTGGCGACACAAACAGACGCGACGGGAAAATTTTCTATTTCTGTTCCTCAAAACAGAAACTCTTTAACTGTTTCATACGTAGGAGCCGAGCTGCAGACTATTGCTCTCGCAGGTCGCACGGCGGTAAACGTAGCCTTGAAAGCTGCTACGTCTTCTTTATCAGAGGTGGTAGTTACAGGTTATGGCACACAGCGAAAAAAAGACGTGACTGGTTCTGTATCAGTTGTAAATGTGGCTAATCTTAGGCAACAACCTGTTGGTACAGGTGCTGAGGCATTGCAAGGCCAGGCCTCTGGCGTAACTATTATCACTTCAGGTCAGCCAGGTGCAGCAAGCGATCTTCGTATCCGGGGTATTACTGCGT
>JALYZZ010000479.1 GCA_030948675.1 Bacteroidota bacterium
GCAGCATTTAGACCCGCAGCACGAAAGCATGCTACCCGAAATTCTTGAGAGAGAAACAAAAATACCTGTGCATGAAATACGCGATAACATTCCACTGGCGCCTAATCATATTTATATTATTCCTGAAAATAAAATATTAACTGCTATAGATGGTGTACTGAAGCTTACCCAACGCGATATTAAAATTAAAAATCTGCCGATTGATATTTTCTTTGCTTCGCTTGCAGAGGTGCATGGTAATTTTGCGGTAGGTGTTGTTCTAACGGGCACTGCTTCAGATGGAACAGAGGGCTTAAAAGCAATCAAAGCAAACGGAGGCATTACCATTGCGCAAGACCCTAAGTCTGCAACGTATGCAGCAATGCCGCAAAGCGCAATAAATGCCGGGGTAGTAGATTTTATTTTAACACCGGAAAAAATTGCGTCGCAACTGGCAGAAATAATAAAAACTTATAACAATAATTCCCCGCAAGCAGATGAGGAAGTACTTTCTAAAGATGATGAAGCGGTTTTGCGGCAAATTTTGTTGCAGGTTCGCGAACATCGTGGAGTTGATTTTACTTATTACAAACAAACTACGCTTCGCAGGCGTATTGCACGGCGTATTGCTATTAATAAAATATCCACGCTCGATGAGTATCTTGTTTTTTTAAGAAACAACAAAGCCGAGCTGGAATTTTTATTTCACGATTTGTTAATTACAGTCACTTCATTTTTTCGGGACACCAAAGTGTACCATGAGTTATGCAATAATATACTGCCTGCCTTGCTTAACAATAAATCTGCAGAAGATTTGATACGAATTTGGATCGCAGGGTGCTCGACGGGTGAAGAAGCTTTCTCCATGGCTATTTGTTTGCACGAAGCACTGGCTTTAAGCAAACAGGTGCGGGATATCAAAATACAGATTTTTGCTTCTGATATTTCTGAAAATGTTATTAAAAAAGCACGCTCCGCTACATTTAGTCCCGCCGCAATGCGCACAGTTTCTGACGAAAGGATAAAAAATTATTTCACAAAAGTCAATGGCAATTATGTGGTAGACAAAAGCATACGCGATATGTGCATATTTGCTCCGCATAACTTTTTAAAAGACCCTCCTTTTGCAAAGATGGACCTCGTTAGCAGCCGTAATGCCCTTATTTACATGGATGCTTCGTTACAGAAAAAGGCACTTACTAATTTCTATTATGCACTTAACGAAAAAGGCTTTTTAGTGCTTGGCAAGTCTGAGACTACCAGTGCTGCAGCAGATTTATTTGTTCCTTTTTTAAAAAATGAAAAGATCTATACGCGCGGAAATGTGCCCGGACGTTTTATGCGTACCCAAACCGAACGTAAAGAAGAGGAACTGAAAACAGGTAAATTAAATGCAGAACAGGTAAATAAGATAAAAGTAGAAACATCCCACACAGATTTTCGTAAAAGTGCAGAAGCCCTTCTGCTTTCGAACTATACACCTGCAGCGGTAATAGTAAACGACCAAATGGACATTGTTCATATTCACGGAAAGATTACGCCCTTTCTTGAACCTTCTCCCGGCAAGCCTACTTTTAATCTGTTAAAAATGGCAAAAGGAAGTTTGGCTTTTGAACTTCGTAATGCACTGCTTAAAGTGAAAACAACCGGCAATGCATTTTCAAAAGAAGCGATTGCTGTAAAAGACAGTGAAAAACAGCAGCATGTTTCTTTTGAGATCATCCCGATGGAAAGCGGCGCGGAGCTTCACTATTTAATTCTCTTTCGCTTAGCAGAAACGACCATTCCGGAAAGGGCTGCAAGTGGCAATAAAACCGGTTTACAGGAAGCGCAAATTCACAATGAAGTGCTTGAGAAAGAACTGATGCAGCTACGTGAAGATATGCGCAGCATAACTGAAGACCAGGAAGCTGCGAACGAGGAACTGCAAAGCGCCAACGAAGAACTGGAAAGCGGTAACGAGGAAATGCAGAGCCTGAATGAAGAGCTGGAAACATCCAAAGAAGAACTACAGGCAACTAATGAAGAACTGATGATTGTAAACCAGGAATTATCGGATAAACAGAAACAATTAAACAGCGCTCGTTTATTTGCTGAGTCCATCGTTGAAACCATTCGTGAGCCATTACTTATTATTAATAAAGCTTTTTGTATTGTAAGTGCCAATGTTTCTTTTTATAAAATATTTAAAACAAATGAGCAGGAAACAGAAGGAAAGTTTCTTTTTGAAATAGGCAACCGACAGTGGGAAAACCAACAGTTGCGCATATTGCTTCAAAAAATTATTCCGGAAAATACAAGAATTGAAGATTTTGAAATCACAAACGACTTTCCGGAGCTTGGTAAAAGAACTATGTTGCTGAATGCAAGATTAGTTATTAATCAATCCGATCATGATGAGTTAATATTACTTGCTATTGAAGATGTTACGATGAGAAAACAAGCCGACCAAAAATTGCAGTCTTTTGCTGATGACCTGGAAAAAGATGTAAAAGAAAAAACTGCGGACTTAACACAGTTAAACCTGCAGCTTGACCAGTTTGCTTACGTTGCCAGCCACGACCTGCAGGAACCTCTTAGAAAAATAATAACTTTTGTAAGCCGTGTGCAGGAAAATCATAAAAGTGGATTAAGTGTCGAAGTAAAAACGTATTTGAATAAAATTGGTGGCGCAGCCGGCCGCATGCGGAAACTAATAGAAGAACTGCTTGAATATTCACGCCTGGTTAATTATGATAAAATACTCAGTTTCACCGACCTTAACGCTGTGCTTGAAAATGTGATAAATGATTTTGAATTAATGATTGAAGAAAAGCAGGCTAAAATAACAAGCAACACGCTTCCGGTTATAAGTGCAATTTCCTTACAAATGAACCAGCTTTTCTACAATTTGATCAGTAATGCTTTAAAATTTACAAGGGAAAATGAGTTACCTGTTCTAACCGTTACATCAAACAAGCTTTCAGAAAAACAGGTTGATAAGTTGTTTCCTCAACACGCAGCAACTACTTATTATGAGATTGTTTTCAGGGATAATGGTATGGGCTTCGACCAGAAGTATGCAGAGCAGATCTTCGTTGTTTTTCAACGGCTGCACCAAAACAGCAATTATACTGGTATAGGTATTGGCTTATCAATCATAAAAAAGATTGTCGAGAACCACCATGGAAAAATTTTTGTGGAAGCAAAGGAAAATGAAGGTGCAGCTTTTCATATTATTTTACCTGCCCAACAGGAATACTAATCGTTTTTGCATCAGAGGTTTACTATGGTTTATAAGAACCTCTCGGGTTTATTTAAGTTGTCTTTTCAGCTATTCTGGTAAGCAACGGTTTTTCTGCTTCTCCGATTGCTGCGTGTTTTTTATAAAGCTTTTCAAAAGAATCCACCGTGTTCCTTATGTCATGATGCGAAGCGATTTCCAGGCTTTTCTCGCACATCTTACTGTAAGTATCCTCTTTTGTCAGCATGTCAAAAATACATTGAGTTAACGTTTTTATATCTCCCGGATCAAACAGGTATCCATTCAAATCATGGTGAACAAGTTCTGGAAGAGCACCTGCATTTGCTGCAATCACCGGCAACCCTGACGCCATCGCTTGCAGAGTGGCGAGACTGAGGAGTTCTGCAATACTTGCGATAATGAAGCTGTGGCTTAATTTATATATAAAGGGCAGGTCTTCATCTGGTACAAAACCCGTAAACACTACTTTATCGCTAATTCCCAAATCTTTCGCCAGTTGTTCCAGTGCAATTTTTCTTAAACCTTTTCCTACCACAACAAAACAGCAATCAATTTTTTTTGTGACAATTGCTACAGCGTGCAGTATCTCCTCAATATGCTTTTCCGGATCAATTCTTCCTACAAACAGAAGGACAGGTTTATTAGGAATGTGATACTTCAAACGAATTTCTTCAGGGTTTCCCAAAGGGTTGAAATCATGTAGATCAATACCACTTGAAATGGCTATTACTTTCGTATTTAATTTGGGACATATTAACCTGGCTCCCGTTTCAGTGGGTGTTGTTATTAGTTTTATTTGATTTAAAACTTTAGAAAAACTAGCCCATAACATTTTCTCCACGATTTTCTGAAGCCTCTGGGAAGCTATCAGAGCCGTGAGATTTTCGGGCATGAAATGATTGGTTGCAATGATTGGTATTCCTAAACTTTTCGCAACCTTTATCACTGCTCTTGAAATCATAAAGTGATCCTGGATATGAATAAGGTCAGGTTTAAGCGTTTTGACTAAATCAGCAATTCTTGATTTTAGCCGAACGGGAATTGGGATCCGGACTTTTGGATACAGTAATACAGGCAGCGAAGGAATGCCATAAACATCTATATTATCTATTTTTTTTAAGGTAAAGCTCATTGTTTCCGAAGGAGCAAAGACTGCAACCTCGTACCCTTTTTCCTGCAGCAGAGGAGCGATTCGGCAAACGAAATAGTATACGCCGTTCAAGTGGGGATAATACGTGTCAGAGACGAAAAGTACTCTCATATTTATTTTTTAGGTATTTAATTAATAGGAATAAAATAATTGCAAGGACTATTGTGATATTGATTGCAGCAAAGTTGTTGAGGTATTGGTTGATATGCAGGTAGGCGCTGCCAAAGAGCAATCCTAAGCCCAGGTAGAAAACATATTGAAGGGCAGAAACTACCAGGCAGATGAGTAAAAATCTTGTAAAAGGAACTCTTGAATTACCTGCGAGGTAGATACCCGCAACGCCTACACCCAATATTATTTTTGATAAACCCACAATCTTGTTGGGATTTGTATTAAAAAGAACGCGCACACGTTTGATTTTCTCATCAGTTACACCAAACCATCTTGCAATTCTTTTAATAAATGAAGGAACGCCCAAACGACCGAGCAGGTAACAACCTGAGTCGCCAACGATATCTCCAGCCACGATAATTGGATATACTATCAAAGGGTTCATAAATCCATTATTGCACAAAAAGCCAGCTATGACCGCTATTATAGGACCCTCAACAATAGCTAAAGGAAATAGTATGTAGTACTTGTATTGTGTAAGTAAATGTATGATGTACTGCAAAAAAAGATATTTATCCGTTAAAATCGCCCTGACAAAGATTGTGTGTTTACTTGTATAAAAATTGTATTGAATATACATCTACTGCCGTTTTATTAAGGCTCTAATCACCATTACTACTTTCGGTAGAAACAGTGCGGGGAGCTTTAATTGATTCGCATTCATCATAAAGCTTCTTCAATATTTTATCAGGGGAAATTGAAACTAATTTTGCAGCTTCATTCAAAGAATAGTTTCTGTCTAGGACACAACTTAGAATTGGATAAGGCTGAACAAAAACATCAGGTTTTTTTAAGGGTATCTTTTTTTGCGCCAAATATTTTATTGCCACATCCTGCGTCAGACGCAGCAAGCTTACAAATAAAAATTCGCGCCTTACAGTCATGGCTTTGCCTTTTAGCTTAATAAAAGTTTCAATTAAAATTTCATCGGCTGCAAAAGTGTTGTCTGTAAGGCGACAAATTGCCGCATACAATGCCCCCGCATAATAATCATATAGAAGCGTAAAATTCGCTTTATCCGCAACCGGTGAAATTTTGCCAATCACATTATTATTTCGAAAGTACATACGCGATATTTAAGGCCCAGGTTTGATACAAAATTCCCCTTTGCATTATCTTCTCTTGTATTGGTATTTATGTGATAACAACAAAGTCTGCAGGAAGAGAGAAAGGTACCAGTACAAAGTAAAAAAATAAGTAAAATCAATCAGTAAAAAATTCCGTTAAATAATCCAGATGCCGGTTAATTGAATATAAAGTTCAGTAATTCCGTAATAGGTACTATTACATAGTTCTTTGCAACAATTACATAATTCACAGGTTGCAGGCGTAAAATCAGTTCTGTTTATTTTATTAACGGTTAGCTCAATTGCCCGGAACCAGAATGGTGGAAGTATGGTCAATCACTTTGTAAATGATCCGGTCATCTATGAGACAGTTGTATGTATTAAAAAATTCTTCTACTCCTTCATCATTTGGCGATGCATAAACTTTGGGGTCTTTTTCAATTAAAAAGTCATCTGATTGGCGGCAAAATCTCAAGAATGATAATCCGAGCCTTAAAAAATACTACGGTTATAGAGTCTTTTTCTTCTCAAGTTCAACCCCTGTCATAGCTTGTAATTTAGTAGCATACTATTGTGAAATGTGAGGTAAATGATCATTTCACCTTACTGGTTATATTATTTGCTTCTATAAATATTTGTTTTACATCAGGAAGTTTTTCTCGTATTGCATTCTCCAATCTCTTTATAGCCTTTGCCAGTCCATCACTGTTCAGGTCATCTTTAAATTCAACATCCAGTGCAAGCAAAACTTCTTGCGGCGCCATCTGCATGGTAAGGGGTTTACGCAGTTTGGCAACGTCTTCATCAGCATTTACAATTTCGAAAATGCTCTTTATCTTTTCCCTTC
>JALYZZ010000214.1 GCA_030948675.1 Bacteroidota bacterium
GAAAACCTTGTGTATACATGTTGTCCTTTGATGATACTGTTTCAGTCGCCAGCTCTCCTAAAGTCCATTCTAAAATCAGGTTGGCAGATTTTGAAATGTCTCCGGCAGCAGAAATTACTGACTGGTCACTGTATTGAGCAGAAGATTGTGCGGAGATAGTAATTAGAAACACGAGAAAGGGTAAAGATGACTTCATATAGATGATTTAATACCTGAAAATTTGAAAGAACCAGAAAAAACACTGGACAAATGTGGTTGAATGAGTTGGGGAAAAAAATCCCTAATAATAGGGGTATAAGCTAATCAGGTAAACGACGCGGGCCATTTGTTTAAAAATTACCTCTAATTACTTGATTATTGTTTCGCTTTGGCAAGTTGGCATGATGTCTACAGGAAGAGCGCGCGCTAAATTAATTTAGTAATGGTGATATGTCAAAGACTACTGTTGCAGTATTATTTTGAACTTTCAAGGTGTGCCAGCGCCGCCACGATCTCAGGACCGTTTAGAAACAAATACAATCATTATTAATACTTACCTTAGTCAACAAGTGAGTGTTGAAGTGTCGCGAGTTTTTACAATCTTTCTAAAATAAAATTCTGATCCGCGTATTTTTTGTTTTCCTCTTCAGCCTCTTATTGCGGTGCACTACTGTAATGTCTCAAACTACCAGTAGAGCATTCGCCTTCAATGCAATTACTATCAATGACGGCCTTTCTCAAGGCATGGTTGTTCGCATGCTTCAGGATCGTTATGGCTTCATGTGGTTTGCTACACTTGATGGATTAAACCGCTATGACGGCTATCACTTCGTTGTCTATCGTCACAACACGCAGGATCAATCTTCGATTACAAAAAGTTTTGCGGAATGTCTTTTTGAAGACTCGAAAGGCCGGCTTTGGATTGGAACTATTTCAGGCGGTTTAGACTTGTTTGATCGTGAAACTGAGACCTTCATTCACATAACACAGGGTGACAGCAATAAAAACACATTGTTTAATGGTCCAATTAATTCAATTGCCGAGGATGAATTTGGAAATATATGGGTACATGTTCTTGATAAGGTTGATAAAATCATCTGCTCCAAAAATGGAAAGGCTCGTGCCAACACCTTTATAGTAGAACATGTGCGTGTACCCTTTACTTCCAGTTCTTCTTTTTTATCTATTACAAAGTCGAAAAAGATTTATTATGCCAATGCTGAAAATGGTAACATTTTTAAGCTTGATGATGCAAATAAACAACAGTGGTCAATCGCATTAAACCTACAGGATTATTTACCACCAAAAAATAACAATGTGGTGTCGAAGCAGCAGATACTACAATTGTTAGAAGATAAAGCGAACGGGAAACTGTATATTTTTAACGAAGCGGGGGTTATATGCCTGGATGAAGAAACAGATACACCAGGTAATATATATCATAATGATTTCTTCAAAAATTCGTTGGTAGCGTGGCAGCCGTCCCTCGACAAAGATGGCATTGTTTGGTTTAATGGTGCGGGCGGCCTCTCCCTTTTCGATACCCGCACGGGCAAGTTCACTTATGCTAGCGCTATGGATCCTAATTTCTCACAGGCGTTAACTAATGCGTATAGTACATATATTGACCGTAGCGGACTTCTTTGGGTTGGAACAAGTGGATACGGTTTATTGAAACGAAACATTCGTTCGGAGACGTTTCATCATACCGGCACTGCATCAGACTACTCAATAAAAGAAGCTGATAACGGAAAAGTTGTTATAGGAAATAATCTGTATGTCAAAAAAATATTCGATAAAAGAGATGGTGAATTAGTTGATGTTACTGCAGCCGCAATAACTAAAAACAACACCAGGTACTTAGCACATTTCCTGCTTTCCCCTGTTGCTACTGACAACAAAGGTGACTGGTTTGCTGAGAGCAGCAGCTTAAGATACTACGATAGAAGATCAAAAAAAGTAAGTTACTACGCACTTCCTGTTTCAAATAACAATGAGTACGAAGAGTTAATTCAATGCAAGATTAGAGACTCAAGCGGAAACATTTGGCTGGGCACAACCGAAGGTTTATTACGTTTTAGTTTAGCAGATTTGAAATGGACTATTTATAAAAACAAGTTAAATGATAGCACTTCTATAAGTTCGAATGTAATCTTCAGTTTGTGCGTTGATCCCCTACAACCAAAAAAATATCTATGGATTGGAACGGGTGGAATGGGGTTAAACCGCATGGACCTGTCGACAGGAAAATGCATATTGTTTTCAACAAAAGATGGATTGCCAAATAATGTAATTTATGGCATATTAAACGACGATGCTGGTAACCTTTGGATGAGTACGAACAAAGGGCTGTGCTTTTTTAACCAAACAAAGCAAATCTTTAAGAACTTTGATTACAAAGATGGGCTCCAGAGCAATGAATTTAATCGCGGGGCTTACTGCCGGACCAAAGACGGATGTCTTTTTTTTGGCGGGGTCAATGGCTTCAATTACTTCTACCCCAACGAGATTTTAAACAATATGACCGTACCGCAGATTGTAATTACCAGTCTTAAAATCCACAACCAGTTGGTCTCGGTTCAGTCGCAAACCTCCGCTCTAACAAAGCCCATATACCTGACAAAAAAATTAACCCTGCCCTATCAACAAAACTTTGTCTCGTTCGAATTTGCCTCAATGGACTTTACCAACTCTGAAAAAAACCAATTTCAATACAAGCTTCAGGGATTTGAGAAGGACTGGATTAATTCGGACAATACGCACAGTGCCACTTATACTAACCTCGATCCCGGCACGTATACTTTTAGCGTTAGAGGAAGCAACAACGACGGAACGTGGAATGAAAAAGGTACTTCCTTACAATTAACCATACTTCCGCCCTGGTATATGACGTGGTGGTTTAGAACACTGCTGGTTGTTTCAGTTCTTTTAGCTGCATACACCTTCTATCAATACCGGCTTCAACAGGCAATGAAACTTCAACACATACGTGATAGGATAGCGGGCGATCTTCACGATGAAGTAGGTTCTAATCTCAGCAACATTTTCATTTTTAGTAACGTTGCTCAGCAAAAGGCAAAAGCCAATGCTGACACTAGCCTGATGCTTCAAAAGATTACCGATTATACCCAACAATCAATGGAGGCAATGGACGATATTGTATGGATGATCAATACACGTAACGACCGTTTTGAAAATATTATGGTAAGAATGCGCACTCTTGCTGCAGAATTTGCGGAAACATCAAGTTGCGCTCTGCATCTTGACTTTGATGAGAAAATCAATAACATTCACCTGAATATGGAAGACAGAAAAAACTTTTATCTTGTATACAAAGAAGCCATTAACAACACTGCAAAATATGCAGCATGCAAACATGTATGGATTAATATGAAGCTGAATAATAACCTTATAACTTTAAAAATTACAGATGACGGAAAGGGGTTTGATGTGGCAAGCATTCATAAAGGAAACGGATTATTCAATATGAAAAAACGTGCAAACTTATTAAAAGGCGATCTAACTGTAACAAGTACAATGGGAGAAGGAACTACCATGCAATTAGCTTTTAAGGTATAGGAAAACTTCTTCCTATGCTAATAACCTCATCTTCCTTACCTAATATTAGGGATAGCAAATAATAATAGTTACAAATACATTTACCGGGTGACAACTAAAATTTTAGTATACGATGACAATTTTGGAAGACAGGAAGCTTTACAATTATTGATAGAAGGCTCGACCGATTTAAGTTTTGTTGGTGCAAGAGAAAACTGCAATTGTGTGGAAGAAGATGTTATTGATATGAAACCTGATATAGTGTTAATGGATATCGACATGCCTGGCACCAATGGTATCGAAGGATTGATTAGAATTAGAAAACAAGCGCCTCATGTTTTCATCATCATGCAAACAGTGTTTGAAGACGACGAGAAAATATTTACGGCGATACATGCTGGGGCGCACGGTTACTTTTTAAAGAAAACAAAACCTGATAAACTCATTGAAGGAATTAGGGATGTATTGGAAGGTGGCGCACCTATGACTCCTTCAGTTGCGCGAAAAGTGCTTCATATGCTTACACAACGGTCGTCTGACAGAAGCAGAAATTTATTTGAATTAACAGGAAGAGAAATAGAAATCCTCTCAATGCTTTCAAAGGGAATGAGCTATAAAATGATCGCCGATGCCGGCGGTATTACCTACCACACCGTCAACTCTCACCTCAAGAAGATCTATGAAAAGTTACACGTGCATTCTGCAACAGAAGCCGTGTCGAAAGTGTTTCAACGTTAAAAAGGGGCTTAATTCAATTCAACCTGTTGTTTAATTTTGAGAACCAGAATGCTTCATCGTCTACCTCCTTCCAGCCCTAAAATCCGGCAGAAATGTCGCTCGCTGAGGTTCCTGGAAAAGCAAAAACAATGTTGGATAAAATGATACATTTGCTTTTCAGTCAATTTAATAGTTACTCTAACAACCCAGGCAGAGAAGCCCTGATAACGATTACCATGAGAAAAAAAGTAAACTACCTTAACTGCTGCTATGCAATCCTGCTAAGCATGCTCCTTTTGACAAGCTACCGCAATGATGAACACAATAAATCAACAGTTACTCCTGACCAAAGTACCAATGCCGGCCTTATATTACCGCAAGGTTTTTCTGCTACCATTGTTGCAGATTCATTAGGTGCAGTACGTCATATCGCTGTCAATAAAAACGGTAGTATCTATGTAAAGCTTGGTTCATTAAAGAACGGCAAGGGTATCCTCTTTTTATCCGATACGGATAACGATGGAAGGATGGATAAAAGCATGGCTTTCGGCAGCTATAGGGGAACGGGCATCCGCATTAAAGGCAATGCATTGTATACTTCATCGAACAGCGCCGTATACAGATACCAACTGAATAACAAGGGGGAAGTAACGGATACGGGTAAAGCGGAAATGATCGTTCACGGATTGGTGGACAGAGGCAGAGACAATGCAAAAGCTATAACCCTCGATGATAACAATCATCTCTATGTTGCCGTCGGTTCTTACGACGAGACCTGCGCGGACGCTTCAGGACATGGTATCCCTAACTGTCCGTTGCTCGACTCAGTAGGTGGTATCTGGCAATTCAGTACAAACAAATCCAATCAAAGCTACTCCGACGCTATTCACTATGCAAGCGGATTAAAAAATGCGGTGGGAGTTGATTGGAACGAAGCCACCCAGTCGCTTTTTGCAACCAGCCATGGTCGCGGCAGTTTGAATGCGAAGTTTCCAAAGCTCTATACACCCGAGCAGGACCAGGCGCTGCCTGCCGAAACTTTTTATGAACTAAACAAAGGCGCAGACGCCGGTTGGCCCTATGTTTACTATGACCCTTTTCTTCACAAGAAAAT
>JALYZZ010000520.1 GCA_030948675.1 Bacteroidota bacterium
GATTAAACTGATCTTCCCACCGGAACTCGAACCGGGCTTTGCTAATCGCATTATCCCACGCTTGCGCTCCAGGATGTCCCTTCGCAAGGTCAGCGGCATGGGCAGCAATTTTATAGGCGATCACCCCGTCTTTGACATCCTTTTTGTTGGGTAATCCGAGATGTTCTTTCGGGGTAACGTAGCAGAGCATGGCCGTGCCAAACCAGCCAATCATGGCTGCGCCAATGGCAGAGGTAATGTGATCGTAACCGGGGGCAATATCGGTAGTTAAAGGCCCTAACGTATAAAAAGGAGCTTCGCTGCATTGCTCAAGTTGCTTATCCATGTTTTCTTTAATCATGTGCATTGGCACATGGCCGGGGCCCTCAATCATCACCTGCACGTCGTGCTTCCAGGCAATTTTTGTTAGCTCTCCAAGGGTTTCGAGCTCGGCGAACTGAGCAGCATCATTAGCGTCGGCAATACAACCCGGACGCAACCCGTCACCAAGAGAAAATGCCACATCGTAGCGTTTCATAATTTCACACAACTCCTCGAAGTGAGTATATAGAAAGCTTTCTTTATGATGAGCCAGGCACCATTTGGCCATAATAGAACCACCCCGGGATACAATACCGGTAACACGGTTAGCAGTTAGCGGAATATAACGTAGCAGCACCCCGGCATGGATCGTAAAATAGTCTACCCCCTGCTCGGCCTGCTCTATAATAGTATCGCGAAAAATTTCCCAGGTCAGGTCTTCTGCCTTACCAACTTTTTCAAGGGCCTGATAAATAGGTACGGTTCCGATAGGTACGGGTGCGTTGCGCAAAATCCATTCACGCGTTTCATGAATATTCTTTCCGGTTGACAAATCCATAATAGTATCACCTCCCCATCTGCATGCCCATACAGCCTTCTCCACTTCTTCTTCAATACTTGATGTAACCGCGCTGTTACCAATGTTGGCATTTATCTTCACCAAAAAGTTTCTGCCAATAATCATTGGTTCGCTTTCAGGATGATTGATGTTGGAAGGAATGATGGCACGTCCTTCCGCTACCTCTTTACAAACAAACTCGGGGGTGATTAACTTTTGGGGGGTATTAGCACCAAAGCTGTTGCCCGCATGTTGCTGCGTCAGCAATTTATACTGCCCATTCAGTTGCTCCTTTAGATAATCTATCCGTTGGTTTTCACGAATAGCAATGTATTCCATTTCGGGAGTAATGATACCTTTCTTTGCATAGTGCATTTGGGTAACATTACATCCTTCTTTTGCACGTAAAGGCTTTTTGATATGTGCAAACCGCAGGTGGTCTAGTGACTCATCGTGCTTGCGCTGCATACCGTATGAAGAAGAGACATCAGCAAGCTGCTCAACATCGTTTCGGTCTAAGATCCATTGCTGCCGCAACCGTTCTAATCCATTTGTAATGTCGATATTGACATTAGGGTCGGTATAAGGACCGCTGGTATCATAGACTGTTACCGGTGCATTTGCTTCCATATTGCCAGTTGCCAACTTGGTTGGAGAAACCTCAATTTCCCGCATTGCAACCTTTATATCGTGAAGGCTTCCCTTTACATACACTTTTTTTGACCCGGTGAGCGGAGTAGTAGAAATGACGTGCTGGTCTGGCGCAGTATCATAATTTTTCATGAAAGAAGTTTTAATGACTGTTTGTAAAAGTTATTTTATCCTCCCTGTGTAGCTTTAATAACAAGAACACTGTCTTTGGAAGTTAGGATATGGTGGTGCCATGAAGCTTTAGGCACAACATTGTTATTGACAGCAACGGCTATCCCTTTTTGCTTTTCACCTAATGTGTCATTCAACATTTGCTGCAATGAACATTGCTCCTGAATCTCTTTTGACTGATTGTTTAAAAGAATTTCCATTTCTAAAGGATTTAGATAGTAGCATAACTTTAGGAAATGGTAATAAGTGCAGAATTTTTCACTTTTCCCTTCGGCAGCATTATCTGCATCAGGTACAACGGGTATCATCTCAGCCTTAAAGGCACCCCTAAAGTTGCAACAAAGCTACTACAGAAAGTAATTAAAAGATTTTTATTTTGATAAAAAAGGCCATGTTGCAGTAGCGGATCTAAAAAAGAAGAAGAATGTAATATTAACACTGCTTTGAATATTATTGAGGCATTAATCGTATCAAAACCTCTCTACAGCATTTTCTCCATATACATGACATTGTCAAGAGGATTTGTGTAATAAGGAGACGTATTTACAAAACCGTGCTTCTTATACAATTGTATTGCAGGCTGCAATCTTTCTAATGTATCAAGCACCATTTTCTTGTAACCCATTGTTGCTGCTTCTTTTAATAGTGCACTAATTAGTTCAGCACCCACTCCAAAATGACGAAATCGCGGACGAACAAATAGCCTCTTCATTTCACAAATACCTTGCTGTGGCAACTGCTGTAAGCCAATACAGCCCGCAGGCTCATCATTCCAATAGCCCAACAACAAAAAACCATTTGGCTCACCATATTTTTTTAATGGATTTTCTAGTTCGGAGTCAAAGCTTTGAAAACATAAATCTTCATTGAGTTCGTATAAATACTCGACAAACAGCTCTTTAATAATATCTAACTCAACCGATTTTTTATTTATTTTTTGAATGTTTAGCATTTGACTTTACTAAAACAGCCTTTGTTTAAAGGATAAGTTTACAAGTAGAAAATGAACTTAATATCAGCGTGACTTATTCTTCCAAATGATCTTCCTGCATGTGAGTTAATATATTGGTATCAAGCAGGTCATCCACAGTATCAATATCGTTAAGAACCGAAAGTTTTTCAAAAGCTAAGCTGGCATTAGTAATCGAAGCGATGGTTTCATCTAAGACGCTGGAACTGCCCCACAGTTTTCTGGTAAATAGTTCATCATTCACCTGTTTCATTCCCAATAGATAATATCCACCGTCCGAAGCTGGCCCGATGACAATATCAGTACTATTCAACTTTTCAAATGCCTCGTTTATTATGGCGGCTTCTAACTCGTAACAGTCGCTTCCAATAATGCAAACTTTTTTGCACCCTAAATCAAACACTTTCCTGAAAGCATTTTTCATTCTGTCACCAAGATCCTCGCCCTCCTGGACAAATTTTGTAAACCGGTCATCGTCAAAAACATCCTGCACATGAATGTAGGAAGAATAAAAAACAAAATGGCTGCAATCGCACGCTAAAGCCAGGTCGCGGGTATAGGCAAGCAGAAACTTGTATACTTCAAGCGTCTTATCCTGTCCTAAGCCTTCCGAAAGCCTCGTTTTT
Organism: Bacteroidota bacterium; assembly: GCA_030948675.1. Classification (GTDB taxonomy): domain Bacteria; phylum Bacteroidota; class Bacteroidia; order Chitinophagales; family Chitinophagaceae; genus Segetibacter. The sequence continues at coordinate 3,278 of JALYZZ010000520.1, forward strand.
ACCTCTCCCTTTACTGCATTTCGTACAAAGATGATTAAAGCGTTTTCCATGGAAACTTTTTATTTTGTTTGAAAGTATTAGCGAGCGGTTGATGACCTGCCGCTTTTAAGACATCTGAATTAGTTTTTATTGATAACCGTAAATTGAAATGTTTTGTTTAGCTCTTTTATCTCAAAAAACAAATTCAGGCACTTAACAGGTATACAAAGACAAAACGTATGGTTGATGAAGCTACAAAAAAGCCATCCCTATAAAGAGACGGCTTATATACCTTATTAATCGGCAAAAAGTACAAGGTCTATGCAACCGCTTGTGCTTCAGCTATTTTAGCCCTTATTTTAGCTTCTAGTTCCGTAGCCAATTCGGGGTTATCGGTTATCAATTGTTTTACCGTATCGCGCCCCTGGCCCAGCTTATTTCCATCATAGCTAAACCAGCTTCCGCTTTTTTGTATAATCCCCAGTTCAACACCCATGTCTATTATTTCGCCCATTTTGCTAATTCCTTCGCCGAAGATTATGTCAAACTCGGCTGAGCGGAATGGGGGAGCGACTTTATTCTTCACCACTTTTACCTTCACATGATTACCAATTGCCTCATCACCGTCTTTTAATTGTGCGCTACGCCTGATGTCTAAGCGTACGGATGCATAAAACTTTAGGGCGTTACCCCCGGTTGTAGTTTCAGGATTACCAAACATAACCCCAATTTTTTCACGTAACTGGTTTATAAAAATACAGATGGTGTTTGTCTTGTTGATAGTGCCCGTTAGCTTCCTCAAAGCCTGGCTCATAAGTCTTGCATGAAGACCCATTTTGCTATCTCCCATTTCACCTTCAAGTTCACTTTTAGGAACCAGTGCTGCAACTGAGTCAATTACGACTACATCGAGCGCTCCTGACAGAATTAACCTGTCAGCGATTTCCAGTGCCTGCTCCCCGTAATCGGGTTGCGAAATAAGCAGATTGTCAACATCTACCCCAAGTTTTTGTGCATAGGCACTATCAAAGGCATGTTCCGCATCTATGATTGCGCACATACCACCTTTTTTCTGTGCTTCGGCTATCACATGTATTGCGATAGTTGTTTTACCACTACTCTCAGGCCCATAAATTTCTACGATTCTTCCTTTCGGTAAACCGCCTATTCCCAGTGCTACATCCAATCCTATTGAACCGGTAGATATTACCTCATGAGGTTCATTCGGCTTCTCGTTCATCATCATCACACTGCCTTTTCCGTAATCTTTATCGATCTTATCCATTGTCAGTTTAAGCGCCTTCAACTTATCCGAATTACTCATGCAACTTTATTTTTGTCAAAATTATTGAATAGGTAAAGGTATAGTAATTAAGTTATTAACACTAATAATTTTAGTATTAACGGCTAAAAATCTTGGTTTATCTCTGACAGTTTATAGCCTGACGCTTGTGTTTCCTGTTGGTGCTCTTTTGTTTGTAAAAATAGGTGCTAATAAGGGTCCCTGCTTCGAAGCTCATCCAAGTGTTGATGCCCTAACGCTTTTGTCTGTAGAAAAAAGTAACCAAAGCAAGGTTAGTGTTTAGATCGACGGCGGGGATGGCAGAACTATTGCAGTTTTTTTTCTGAAGAATAAAATACTATTCAATAAATACGTTTTATGAAAAATCTATTGATGCTCGCCCTAATGATTTATTGCACCTCATGCGCTGGTCCGGAAGACAAAGCAACTGGCAATGCAAATTCTACAATGTTTAATAAATCGGGTAATGGTCAAAATTTGAACGCGCCGGCCAGCACAGGAAATCAGTCTACAACTAATAACAACGATACATCAGCCATTCCATCAACTTCAAAGCAAAATGTAAACTCGCCTACCGAAGGCACTAACAGACCCTACAAAGCTGGCGGAGATAGCAGCAGGAATAAATAAAACTTGATAAGGGTAAAGCGATAGGGCGTTTAGAAGCAGGCGCAAGGTTGCTAACACCATGACACGTGCCTATGCTGTAAATCGCGATCAACCTATGTATATGCACATTGGAAGTGTAAAGAATAACTATTTCTGATAAAGAATCTGGCAGTTCGTACAAAAGAAAGTTCGTCGCTTCGTCTTTCCACAGTACTTTTTTGTAATGGGAATATTGCAACGAACACATACCCTTTTTGTATGTGCAAGCCAATGCTTTTTAAGAACATAATTTTTTTTCCACTCCAAAAAATCAAAGCTGTACACCCGCGCTTGTGCTATCAGTTCTTCCAATCGAGGTTTGGGTAAAGCCCCTACCTCAGTTTCCGGATGTACTCTTATTCTAAAAAGAACTTCGTTTTTGATGATGTTGCCTACGCCGGCAAAAATCTGTTGATCAAGCAGCACATCGCATGCTAATGCAGTTGGCTGTTGCAATGTTTTTACTTCAGCCTTCTTTGGATCCCAGTAATCATTCATTACATCGCTGCTCCAATCATAAATGCTATCTAGTTCTTCCTCTATAAATTGTACAGAGCAGGTATAAAAGTTAATTTCACCTTCCTTAAATTGCAGGGAGAGCCTTGGTGTAGTTTCCTTTCTTTCATTGATTCTATACGATCCAAACAACATAAAATGTATGCGAACCGAAAAACTATTGAAACAAATTAGAAAGTGTTTTCCCCAGCTTTTAAAATCAATAATTTTTTTTCCGGCTATTCTTTGAATATCCATTTTACTGTTGCCTTCGACCCAAACCACTTTTATTGCTTTAAAAGGTTGAACCAATTCTTTTAATATGACTATTGACGGTCCTTCAGGCATAAAAACGCTTTGTTACCTTACAGTTCAAAACGCAAGCCAGTGAATATGGTAAAAGGGGTAAGCGAATTAAAAGAAACGTTTGTCTTATAAAGCTACCTTTCAAACTATTTTCACGCTAGTTGATAAGTGCTTCAGCAAACAGAGGAACACCCGTAGGCCTACAGGTCTTTTTATAGACCGGAGATATGACTACTTTATAACAACCTTTCTAAAAGCGACGTATCAAAATTTTATGAAACCATATTTTACTAACTCAAACAAAAAAAGGAACGCGCCAGCTTATTATGACCGCCGCAATCACCCATGTTTTATGTCGCGACGACACCCTGTTAAGCTCATTACCTAACTGTACATTTGTAACCTTCTACTAAAAACTTTATATGAAAACAGTATTTGACAAACAAACAAGAGATGAACTGGCTGCAAGAATCAATACGCTTAATGAGAGCAGCAAACCCGGGTGGGGCAAAATGAATGTTTACCAAATGATAAAACATTGTATTATGTGGGATGAGATGTTACTTGGAAAAAGGCAATACCGGCAGTCGTTGTTGGGGAAGGTTTTCGGAAAATTTGCTTTAAAGGATATACTGAAAGATAAACCGATGAAACCAAATTTACCTACTGTTCCATCCTTTAAGATTAGCGGCAATGGCGATGTTACCACTGCTAAAGCAGAGTGGATAGACTTAATCCAAAAACACGATCTACAAAAATGTAAGGAACTCGTTCACCCCTTTTTTGGCAGACTAACTCCTGAGCAAGCTGGTAAAATAGCATTTAAACATATAGACCACCATTTAAGGCAGTTTACCAGTTAAAATGTGTTGAATTAATGTGGCGTAGAAAAAAGCATTCGCGCCTTTCAGCCAGGTGACATAAAGCATTGTAAAAAGACGAGCGGTACAGTGAGAAGACGAATATCAAAATGAATGATGAGTAGCTGCGTTGATGTAGAATGAATAACCACTTAATCCTTTGAACCTTGTTTATCTTTTTGCTCGTTTCTTAGTGCTTCCCACGCTTTTTTTGTTGGGTTGTCATCATTATCTATGTCTGCATTATCATTTGTGTCGTTATCGGCTTCCTCTGCTTCCAAAAAGTTTATATGTTTGGTAGTATTTGCTACCTGCGGTGCCTGTAGATTAGGATCTTGTTCTTTGTCGTTCATAACCTTTGTTTCTTTTATGTTCTCCAATCTTAATGCCATTTAATTGCACTTTACCAGATTGAAAAAAAACATCTGAAAGGCGCTAACATCTTGCCGAAGACTGACTGCAACGGTTGACGTAATAAATCTTCATCATTTTATTAAAGACAAAAATTACTTGAAGATGAAGTTTGAATTGAAAGATGGTAAATGATCTTACGAAAATCATGTTCGTTTGGCTACAACGTCCATTTAATTCTCTATTTAACTTTCGCCACATCCTCTTTCGGCTTCTTAATAGAATCCTGCAAAAAACGATCAATGACATAGGCTGCTACAGCTCGGCCCTGTACTGCACCTGCGTCGACCCCTGTACGATAATGAATGCCGCCGTATACTCTGCTAATAGATGCTTCCTGTGCAGCAGAAACAAACGACTTAAAGCTTCTTCGCATGCCGATATATGCGAGGTCGCTGGTATCTTCAAAGGCAAAATTATCGCCAAAGCGTTTAGTGAGAATAGCGGCGGCGGCAGCCGATATACCGCTATGTCCACTGCTGTGTTCGGGAAATGGGGGTGTTTGAAGAAACGTTGTCCAATTTCTGTCAAATGCTTCGTTTATTACGGTTACAGGTCTAATAACGTTGTGAATATATTTCTCGCGCCAGCATGAGATGATCACGTCAAACATGCCAATAGACGTCAATGCATACATTCTTGCTGTTTCTACCGGATCCAGATTTTTCATCTTACACGCAATGCCTGTTATACCGATCCAATGTCCAACAGGGGTAATCTTTTTATTTCCAAACATCAAGTGGCCAGAGTGCTCTATCACAAAAGGATTATCGTCCCAATACCTGGCAATGGTCTTTCGTGCGTCATCCAGGTGAGTACCAATTTCATAGACCTCGCTGGCAGCTTTGAAAAAAGGGGTGCCTTTTTCTAAACTAAACTTAGGGGGGGCAGGGCATTTAATTTCTGCGGCTGAGTCAAGCACTAATGGTTTTATCAACCCCCAGTTAGGCTCAAGTGCGTCTAAATAATCTGAAGGTGTAGGCCTCCATTTTCCCTGATCATCGCTTCCTAAAAATTTCGGCATTCCCCGGGTTTCTTTATATTGATCTACTTTGGTTCTTTCCAAAACTGCCGCGCCTACCGATTCTCCAAATGCCAATGACTGCTCATAACTGTCTTTATCCAACAAGCTTTTGAAGTCTCTGTAAACTTTGTTTTCATAATTCTCAAGTGTATCTTTTGAAAAAGTGATTTTTTTTGCAACTGTAAAAAAGGCTTTTGTAGCAGCTAACAGGTAATTGTAATTTTTACTTTTATCTGGCACAGGCATTTTTACAAATCCGTGTAATCGCTCCACTATTGAAGATGCATTGTTTTGATTAAACCGCATCGTTTCGTAAGCAGCCAGTGAAGCGTACGAATAAATTCTACTTGAAACAGGGGGAGAAAACATATCAAGGATAACTACCTCTGTCAACTGATGCATATTGTTGTGCAACAGGTTAGCATCTGTTAATATTGCCGGATTAGCCTTTTGATGTTTACTGACACAGCTAACCAACAAGGCTTGCAACAGTATGCAAATTAACCCTGCTCTGATATAGGTTCTCAATATCTTCATCGTGGGTTAAATTGACTTTGCACTTTACAGCTTTTTATAGCGGGCAAGCATTTCGCTAACCGGCGTTTCGTTTTTATAAGAGAAAGCGAGCTTACCGCTTTTGTTATATACTGCAGTAAAAGGCGTCTTGTCTAGCCTGTAATATTTCCTTAATACATAGGAGGTTCCTTCAGTTCCAACTTTTATGTGGGGATAGGTAGCAGTACGATACTTTCTTTCGAACCATGCTACATCTTTTGGCTGCTCAAAGGTGATCATGACAATAGTTGCCTGGTCTAGCTGATGAATTTTCTTGAATAACTCGTCCATTAACTTAATGCAATGCTCGCAATCAGGAGCAAAATAAATGAGTACTAACGGTTTATTTTTTGGAATTTGTTTGCTTGAATAGTTGCTTCCATCGGAAAGCTGCATGTTAAAAGACGGGATCGCAGTGCCGGGTTGCGGGTCTGCAGACTGACCAAATGAAACATTGACAAAAAAACAAACAACGCCAAGAATAAATAAAGTCTTCTTCATAATAACCAACACTTTTTACATCTGCAATTTCAATTACTAAAAATATTGAAACTTATAACTACACACCGGCAAGGGTAAGAACTTTACCATTTTTTATAGCAACAGAATATAGTCATTTGGAAAAATGCCTTCCTGTATTTTCAAGTATAATAAAAGGAGGTCCCTTTTTCCAATCCACTTTTGATTTTATTAACGACGGGCCAATTGTAAAATTTCCTAAAACCAAATCAATTTTTCCATCACCATTTATGTCACCGGCATCCATCGTCAGCCACCTTCCAATTTCAGAACCGGGTAACGTATAAGGATCGAACTTGTTATCTCCTTTATTTTCAAGATAGATAAACCCTTCCTCCGGATTATTTTTATAGTCTGCAAAAAATGAGATGGTTGCTATGTCCAGGTCTCCGTCATTATCAAAATCTCGCGCAATTGCCTTGTAACAGCCATTAATATGATAAAAATACTGCTGTCTGAAATTATATTTTCCGTCATTTAAAAATATGTAAACCCCGTGATAAGGCTTTAAAATGGTTGAATAATCGGCATTGTCGCCACAGGTATAAATAATATCGGGAAAACCATCTTTATTAAAATCATCAAACTCAAAATAAGAAGACCCATAAACAGGCGGAAAACGCATAACCTGTTTTTGTACAAACTGTCCGTTACCCTTATTTGTAAAAACGAATATTCCTTCTTCGCCTTGTGCAAATAAAACCCAGATGTCAGGTAAACCGTCGTTGTTGTAATCGTTAATGTAAGCCTTTATTGCCCCTGGGAGTGGCCGAAGCACGTGCTTTTCGAATTTACCATTTCCTTTGTTTTCCGACCACGATAAGGCACCGGTTAAATAGCCAAACTCACATACCAGGTAGTCTTGCTTACCGTCGTTATTAAAATCGCAAGCCATTATCTGCACTGGTCTTTGTAAACCGGCTAATAACACATTTGTATCCTGCTGCAGTTTTTGATATTGATTATAGTGCAAATAGTTTGCATGGCCGTAGTTTCCGTTATTAGGGTTTAGTATACCGATATTGCAAACTAACAGCTCTTCCTTATTTTTCGTCACGTCAACGACTGGTCCCCGTGTCTTAACCGAGTCTAACATTTTTAACGGGTATCCATATTCATACAACGCTTCTTTTTTTGCATCACTTACCATTAAACGGGCGGATGAGTCCTTTTCTGTTATTTTAACCATGCAGGTAGCCGGGCTGGGGTTGCCAGAAGCCGGTCGGGTTATTGTAAACAAGGGAAGGCCTTGTTTTACCTGCCTCTGTGAAGCGTTTTTATCGAAGAGGGTATCTGGTGATGTAGCAATAAAATACGCCGACAACTGTTGCCATTCTACATCTGTCAACAAGGGCTTCTCGGGGTAAAAATTTTTACCTAGACTCATGTCATATCGGTTTGCGCGGTAACTCCTGCCATTCGAAAAAAATATACCGAGCCGTGGCCCCATTGCAGGTAACACTCCATTCTCCCATGCTCTTGAATCAAGCATAGAAGGGTTTGGCAAAGCATGGCACGATTGACAATACATTGCTGCTAAAGCTTTCCCTCTTGTAATGTCAGCGTCTTTAATTTCCGGGTGGCTGTCATTCCTCGAAATGTTATTACATGCTACGGATATAATAAAACAAAAAGCAACAGAAAATTGCCAATAAAACGACTGAAAATTGTTGATCCTAATCATGTGGAAATTATCACTCTCCTGATCGCTTATAAAATGGTGTAAAAACCGGATTGACAGCAGTTATAAAAAGATCAGATTTATAAGTTTACAAATTTATAGTGCGTATGCTCCCTTTGTAATCTCTAATTTCGACCTTACTAATATTCTCATCCAAATTTAAAAATCTTCCGGATTGTGATAAAAAAGATGCACCGTAAGAAAGTTCACGCTTTTGTCTCTTTCCGTTTTTATAGGTTACTACCGCACTTATTTCGGTAGAAGTTACAGGTAAGTATTTTGCGTCTTTGTTAACCATAAATGCTTTCAGGCTTCCTTTATGCTGGCTTGCTATCAGCAGGCATTTGTTATTGCTGCTGCGCAATTTCACTAATGCCTTTGCATCACCTGGCACAAACCATCCACTTTGTACTATTGTTGCAGGTTTAAATCCACCGTTTCCATCGCCTTTTAAGAAAAGTCCGTTACACCCGTCGTATCGGCCAACTGATACCTCTGTACCGTAATCGTTTCCAATCATCAATACATCGAGGTTTCCATCATGATCAAAATCCTCAGTCACCATTCCGTTCATGCATGAGTATTGAGTTTCCGAGGGAAGTGCACTAAGCGTGAACTTTCCGTTTCCATCGTTTCTTATGTAGCTATTAC
>JALYZZ010000219.1 GCA_030948675.1 Bacteroidota bacterium
CACCCATCCAAAACGCGGAGATATTTACTTTTTTTTGAGGCCCTTCGTCTGCGCTATGGCCACTTTCACTGTTACTGCTTCCCATCACAAAACTACCAGCGGGGATAGTAACCATCTTAGTTTTTAAATCCGATCCGGGAATGGGTTGTTCATACGCTTTGAAATCAGAATTTGCATTTTGGGCAGAGGCAACAAAACAACAACATTCAACCAGTACAAATAACACAATTTTATTCACGCAAAAAATTTTAAAACATGCTTCAAAAAGAAAATAAACTACTGCTTATCTAAAAAATAAAAATAACTAAAGTTTTTGGTTATCGACTGTACAATTTTTCCGTTTTTCAGTTCTGCAATCAGTGCTTCGGCATGCATTTTTTCAGCTAATTTTTTGGCCTTTTTTACTGGTAAAATACTGCAGGCTGTTGCTAACCAATCCGCCAGCATGGTATTGGAAGCTATAATCGTTACATTTCTTTGGCTGGTAATGCCATAGCCTGTAGCAGGATCAATGATGTGCGAATATCTTTTGCCGCTATGTTCTATATACTGGTATACATCACCAGAGGTAGATACCGAAAGGTTGTGAAGTGCTAGTCGCCTCGTTTGCAAATGCTCGCTTTCCGGCAGGTTGACGGCAATCGTCCAGCCTTTTTTTTGGAAAGGCGGATCTCCTGTGGCAATGTCTCCGCTTACGTCTACCAGTGCTTTTCTTACATTATAACTGTAAAGCCTTTCGAGTACTTCCTGTCCAATATATCCCTGTGCTATACCTCCTAAATCAAGCTGCATATCCTTCGCGGTAAGCTTTATCGACCGCATCTGAGTGTCTATAATTACTTTATTAAAACCTACGCTCTTCATTTTCTCGGCGATGGCCTGTGCTGTAGGAAATTGCTTTTCTTTTCGTGCTTTTCGCCACAATCTTATTACTGGCGCCAGGGTAATGTCAAAAGCGCCGTTGCTTAATGTATACGCTCGTTGAGACTCTATCATTATTTTAAACAAGGCTGGTGAAACAGGTACAAATTTTCCTGAACCAGCACATGCACTCAATTGATTTAGTTCGCTGTTGTCAATGTAGTCGCTAAAAATATTAATAAGCGAATCTGCCAGGTTAAAACACGCATTAGCGATTTGATTGGCGTGCGTAGAGTCTTTGTCGTAGAATACAATGGTAAATGGCGATGCCATTTTTTGCCGCGTGAAAGAATACTTCTTTTCCTGAGCACAAATACTGGTTTGTACAAATGAGGTTAGTAGTATAAAAAATAAAAACTGCTTCAATTCTATTATTCTTTAAAGTTTAAAACTAAATTTATTTCCTTAAACCACATTCTTATGCAACGTCGACGATTTCTTGGCCAATCATTATTAACTACCGGAGCTTCAATATTTGCCGGGGCAAATGTTTTTGCAGGCACAAAAAACAACAGCAACATCTACAGCAGTAACCCGGTGGCCGACAAGCCTTTCAACTTAAACTACGGCATACATGATGGCATGTTTAAGAATACTGCCGGTGCTGATTTTATCGATCAAATTAAGTATGCGTACGATATGGGTTTTCGGGCAATTGAAGACAATGGTATGCCCGGCAGACCACCTGAAATGCAGGCGAAAATAGGTGATACCCTTGCTAAACTTGGCATGCAAATGGGCGTTTTTGTATTAAATAAAGGCGGTAATGGCGCCAATACCCTTGCTGCTGGAAAACCGGAATTTGTAGAGGTGTTTCTAAAAGGTTGCAGAGAAGCGGTTGAGGTAGCAAAAAGATGTCATGGCAAGCTTACTACCGTAGTGCCCGGCGATTTTGAAAGAAACTTAACCATGGGAATACAAACCGGTAATGTGATTGAAGCGCTTAGAAGAGGTACTGAAATTCTTGAAAAAGGAAATATTGTTATGGTACTTGAGCCGTTAAGTGATACACCCAACCTGTTTTTGAGAAATTCTGACCAGACTTATATGATTTGCAAAGCAATTAATAACCCATCATGCAAAATTTTATTTGACATGTACCACATGCAAAAAAATGAGGGCAACATCATCACAAATATTGATAAAGCATGGGATGAAATAGGCTATTTTCAGATAGGTGATAACCCGGGACGAAAAGAGCCAACTACCGGAGAGATGAACTACAAAAACATTTTTAAACACATTTATTCAAAGGGCTATAAAGGGATTTTGGGCATGGAGCACGGAAACTCTTTACCAGGAAAAGAAGGCGAAGCGAGATTGATAGCAGCCTATAGGGAAAGTGACAATTTTCTTGCTTAAAAGCACTTCGCGATAGCTGGTGTTTATAAGAAATAAAGAGGATGGAACAACTTCAACAAAGTTTGCGCCACTGATAACGTTAATCATTGTTTCTTACAGCTACTTATTGCCATTCTGTTTTGGAAAAAGGATGCGTAAGGCATTGAAAATTGCCTGGTGCGAAACAGTTGCGTGATCTTCCTGTGGTAAATAGTCGAAGCTTACTATTACGTTTTTATTATTGAGACTAATTAACTTTTCTGCTAATAGATTTGCATCTACTTCGCCCACGTGTGGAATATCTCCCGGCGACAGCCCTTCTTTACCCACACCAATGTAGACCTGGGTGTTTGGTAAAGAAGTATTTTTTGAAATGGCAGCAGCCTGGGTTAATAAAGAGCCATTATCCCACCAGAGGCTAGGGCTAATAATGATATATTTATCAAACAAGAGTGGTTTTTTTAGTAGAATTTCTGCTGCTAAAAGTCCGGCAAGAGATTGCCCGATAATTGTTTTAACCTCCGCCGCGTGATACTTCTTCTGAATAAAAGGCTGCAATTCTTTTTCGATAAATGCAATGAATTTTTCTGAATGCCCGCTTGTCTTATATTTTTTTTTATCTGCTTCTATATGTGTTGGAAAAGTAAAATCTCTTTGCCTGTCAACATTTGAAACACCTACTACAATTGATCTGGGAACCCTGTCAATCCAGGGAAAACTATTGAACTGATAAATTCCAGCTACATGTATAAAATCTTCGTCTGCCCCACCATCCAGCAGGTAAACAACGGGATATCTGGCAGTATCGTTTTTACTGTATCCGTCGGGCAAATAAATGTTGAGGGTTCTTTTTTCTGCTAATTCATTTGATGAAATTTCGTCAATTACTCCGAGTACAAAAGGTTTGGAATCATCTGCTTGTTTTGCTTTTTGTAGCTGAGGTAATGCTGTAGCAGAGAGCAACGTCAGTAGAAAAATGAGCCCTGTAATCTTCATTGTAAAATGTCTTTTATTCGGTGTTTTTAATGGGATAGTGATAGCCTTTACAGCATTAAGACTGTTTGAGTTATTGCCATTACAGGTGCTGTTATAACCATTATGTTATTAGG
>JALYZZ010000227.1 GCA_030948675.1 Bacteroidota bacterium
GGATGTAATACCGGTAAAAAATCTCGAACAAAAAATTGCCAGCGTAAACCTGGGGGTAATACACGGTGATATATTCGATAGCATCCTTAATAAGTACACTTCTATAACCAGTTTTTCCGCTACTCCAACAGACTCTGCTTTTAATAACTTGAGCCTCAATTTAAAATTTTTCAATATGGTTATTGTAGCCTTACCTGGTCGTGCCCTCGCCGATGCGCGCACCCTTGCTTTTTTATCTGATATACAACGTAGCAAGCAATTGATTGCTGTTGTTTTTGGCAGTCGCGACGCGCTTGCAAATGCAGAAAGTATTCGTCATCCTCTAATCTCTGTTTTGAACGACTCTCCACTTGCTGCAAACTTAGCTGCGCAGCTAATTTTTGGTGGAGTACCTGCTATCGCCAAACTTACTGCTAACTATGGAAAAAAGTTTCGTAAAAAAGCAGGCTTCACTACCAGCGCGATCCGTATAAAATATACGGTTCCCGAAGAGGTGGGTATCAATATTCTTGACATCCAAAAAAGAGTAGATTCTCTGGCTGAGGATGCAATACAAGGCAAGGGCGCTCCAGGTGTGGTGGTAATGGTATTAAAAGACTGTAAAGCGATTTACAACAAGGCATACGGAACCCATACTTACGAGGGCAACGAGCCAACAAAGATTTCCGACATTTTTGATATGGCCTCTGTTACAAAAGTCTCGGCCAGTACAATGGCTGTTATGCGATTGTACGAACAGCAAAAAATAGCTCTTGACTCAACTTTTGGCTACTACATAGCAACGGCCAGAAATACTAATAAGGCCAATATAAAGATTAAAGATTTATTGCTGCATCAATCTGGTATTGCTGCAGGGGTCGGGCTTCCGGTATCCCCTTCAGATATGAGTACCGACTCATCTGCTGCCTATCCGATCAATGCCGGTAATGGTGTTTTTATCAGGAAAGATTATTTTAAAGAGGTGATTTGGCCACGTATGTTAAGTGTAAAAGTTGACACGCCGAAGTATGTGTATTCCGATTTAAGCATGACCTATATGAAGGAGGTCATCGAAAATCAGTCGGGAAATAAATTAGACGAATATGTGACGAAACAGTTCTATAGGCCGTTGGGAATGCAATCTGCCGGCTTTAATCCTTTAAATCGTTTCGATACGTCCAGGATTGTGCCTACCGAACGCGATGCCGATTTTAGAAAGGGCTTGCTTCGGGGTTATGTTCACGATCCTATGGCAGCGAAATATGGTGGAGTGTCAGGTAATGCGGGTCTGTTTGCAAGCGCAAATGATCTGGCTATTCTTTATCAAATGATACTAAACAAAGGTACTTATGGCGGCCTCCAATACTTCAAGCCCCAGACAATAGATTTTTTTACGTCAAATCAGTCTGCCATTAGCCGCCGTGGGCTTGGTTTTGATCGGGTTGATACTACCAGCAAACTCGGTTATCCGTCAAAATTGGCGTCTCTTCAAACCTTTGGACACACGGGTTTTACCGGTACTTGTTTCTGGGTAGATCCAAAATATAACCTTGTTTATATTTTCTTATCTAACCGTGTTTACCCAACCGCCACTTCCAATCTTTACAAGCTACGTACGCAAGCTAATATTCTCGATACTTTTTATGAAGCGATTCTAAAGAGCCAGGGTAGATGAAGCTACAACTCAATTAATTGAAACGGTACCTGTAGTTTTTCTAAAGCGTATTGTAGTCTTTCTTTGTGTGTATCTGTTATAAACACCTGGCTCTCGTTTTCTACACATACATGTTGCAACAGGTTTTGCATTCTGCCTGCGTCCAATTTTTCGAAAACGTCGTCGAGCAGTAATATCGGTGAAAATCCTTTTGCTGTTTTTAATTCGTCAAACTCCTGTAGCTTCAATGCAAACAGCAAGCTTTTGCGCTGACCCTGTGAAGCGATATTTTTAAACGGCTCCTGGTTTAGCTTCAATTCTATGTCATCGCGATGAGGTCCAATGGTAGTTCTTTGCAACATCAGATCCTTTTGCCGGTAGGTAGCTAACAGCTTTTCAAAGCTGTCTTCTAGCAAAGGGCTGTAATATTCTAAAATAACAGGTTCATTAGAGCCGGCTATTTTACGATAGCTTTCGGCTACAATTGGCAGATGTGCGGCCAGAAATTTTTTTCTTGAGTTGAAAATGAAATTTCCGGGTTTTATAATTTGCTGGGTTAAAATATCCAGAAGAGAATTATCAACATAGCCTCGTTCTGCTGCAGATTTTAGCAAACTGTTTCTTTGCTGCAACACTTTGTTATAATCTATCAGGCTTTGCAGGTATTGATGATTTAGCTGGCTTAAAAGCGTGTCGAGGTATTTTCTGCGTACATCGCTATTGCCGGTGATTAATTCCACGTCGTCAGGTGCTATCATTACTGCAGGAAAAGAACCTATGTGAGCACTAAATTTCTTGTATGCGTAACCGTTTCGCTGTATTTCTTTTTTGTTATTTTCCCGCAGAATGCACACCACCTTTTCACTTTCACCATTGCGGTTAAACTTTCCCTCTATCCGCATACCCTGCAATCCATGATGAACACTGCTGTTGTCGGTTTTACTGAAATAGCTTTTTGTAAAGCATAGAAAGTAAATGGCGTCCAACAAATTCGTTTTTCCCAGACCATTGTTTCCGCAAATTCCTACTACATTTCTATCAAACTGCAAATTTTGCTGCACGTAATTTTTAAACTGATAAAGGGTTATGTTATCGAGATGTAGCATGAAAGGGTGCAAGATAATCGGAAAGGCGAAAAGTTATTTATGCGGCGGCAGTTCGCGCAGAGCGAAGTTAACAACGATGAGTAAAGCAAAAACGCGGTGCTCGCATTAGCGCTGTTTACCCTGCAACTTGCCACTTGAATCCTGAAACTTGTAACACTTCTTTTCCCTATATTTGCCGCTCAAAATTTCAGACAAGTGCCAACTAAATTTTCAAAGGAAACATATTTGTACTGGTATGAGTTGATGCAACTTATTCGCCAGTTTGAATTGAAGGCAGAAGAAAAGTATAAAATGGCGGGAAAAATTCGCGGTTTTTTCCATGCCTTGGTTGGCCAGGAAGCTCTGGCCGCTGGTTGTATGACTGCAACCCGCCAGGAAGATCCTTTTATAACAGCCTATCGCGACCACGGTTGGGCGCTGGCTAAAGGCGTTTCGCCTAATGCATGTATGGCTGAGCTGTATGGTAAAGCGACCGGCTCATCGAAGGGGAAGGGTGGAAGTATGCACTTTTTTGGAGTGAAGGAATTTTTCTTCGGGGGACATGGAATTGTAGGTGCACAAATAGGTACAGGTGCAGGATTGGCTTTTGCCGAACAATATAAGGGAACTGATAATGTAGTGCTTTGTTTTTTTGGAGATGGCGCAGCCAGGCAGGGTATTCTGCATGAAACCTTTAACATGGCAATGTTATGGAAATTGCCGGTAATTTTTATTTGTGAAAATAACAATTACGCCATGGGTACTTCTGTAGAAAGAACCAGTAATGTAGTTGATATTTACAAACTGGCCGATGCGTACGAAATGCCATCTGACATGGTGGATGGAATGGATCCTGAAACGGTACATGATGCCGTAGTGAGGGCGGTAAAAAGAGCCAGAGAGAAAGGTGGACCAACCCTGCTTGAAATGAAGACTTACAGATACAAAGGGCACTCGATCAGCGATCCGCAAAAGTATCGCCGCAAAGAGGAACTGGATGAATATAAAACCAAAGACCCCCTAACATTTGTTATCAAAGCAATACTCGACAACAAGTTTGCAACTCAGGAAGAACTGGACGCAATCGATGCAAGAATAAACCTGGTTGTTGAAGAAAGTGTTCGTTTTGCGGAAGAAAGCCCCTGGCCGGATGATAGCGAATTATTGAAAGATGTATATGCTGAAGATGACTACGCGTTTATAGTGGATTAGGAGATAGGAGGTTGAAAATAGGAGTTAGAATTTAGGAGACAGGAGTTGGAAGTTTAAGATTAATGGTGTAGCGTCAAGCGACGTTTGAACTGTGGGAACCGGAAGACCCCTAAAAAACAAAAAAGAATAAATAGAAATAAAAATGGCTGATAAAATTGTTCAGGAAGTTGTTGACACAGATCAGAACTTTCAAAGTGTTACAGGTGTGTGGGAAAAAAATAAAAAAGCAATTATTGGTATTGCAGTAGCGCTGATAGTAGTTATTGGTGGATGGCTGTTGTATAAAAACCTGGTTGTAAAGCCTAAAGAAGAAAGAGCTGCTGAGGCAATGTTTAAAGCAGAGGAATATTTTAGAACCGACAGTCTTGCAGTCGCTTTAAATGGCGACGGCCAGAATAAAGGTTTTTTAAACATTATTAAAAATTTCGGCGGAACAAAAGCTGCTAACCTGTCTCATTTTTATGCCGGAATTATTTACCTGAAAACGCATGATTTCAATAACGCCGTGAAGCAATTGAAAGACTTTGATACAGACTCAAAGCAAATACAAATGATTGCATACGGTCGGCTTGGCGATGCTTATAGTGAACTTGGTAAAAAGGATGAGGCAGTTGATCTTTACAAAAAAGCCGGTAAGGAGTTCGAAGCGGATCAGTTTAATTCATCAGAGTTTTTATTTCGCGCAGGTTATTTGTTAGAAAGTATGGGCAAAAACAAAGAGGCTATCGACATTTATAAGGAGATAAAAGAGAAATATCCAAAAACAGAAAAAGGATTTTCTATTGACAAATATATTTACCGTTTAAGTGTTGAAAAAAACGAGTTTAGTGTAAAATAATTATGGCTACAAAAGGCAATACTAAGTTAAACAAAGGCATCCCGTCACTACAGGATGCCTTTGTAGTTATAGTAAAAACTGAATGGAATGCGCACATTATAGACAGGCTGGAAGAGGGCTGTATAAAAGTACTTGACGGTAATGGCGTAAAATCAAAAACAGTAATTGTTCCTGGTTCATTTGAGATACCCTTTGCTATTAAAACCTTTTTCGAAAAAAGTAGCAGGGCCGCTGATGCGTTCATTGCTCTTGGCACCGTTATCCGTGGAGATACACCTCATTTTGATTACGTTTGTAAGGGTATAACCGATGGTGTAATGCAGCTTAACTTAACGCTCGATGTACCCACCGTTTTTGGCGTACTAACAGTTAACAACGAACAGCAGGCGGAAGAGCGCATCGGTGGAATACACGGCCACAAAGGAGAAGAAGCGGCAACAACTGCCATTAAAATGATTGCTTTAAACAGGAGTGTCAAATAACATTAAAAAAAGCCTATGAAGGTTGATATATTTATTCCCTGTTTTGTAGACCAGCTATATCCCGAGACAGCGTTTAATATGGTTAAAGTGTTGGAAAAGGCAGGGTGCGAGGTGCATTACAATAAGAACCAGACATGTTGCGGGCAGCCAGCTTTTAATGCAGGGTTTTGGGAAGAAAGCAAAGCAGTATGTGCTAAGTTTTTAAAAGATTTTAAAGATTGTGAATACATCGTTGCTCCAAGCGCAAGCTGCGTAGGCTTTGTAAGGAATTACTACAGCAAATTATTCGACAACTCTTCGGATCATAATAACGTATCAAAAATAGCCGCTAAAACTTTTGAGTTTACTGAGTTTCTGGTAAAAGTACTTGGCATCAACAACGTCGGTGCTAAGCTTGAAGGAAAGGCTACTTACCACGATAGTTGTGCGGGATTGCGGGAATGCAAAATCAAAAACGAACCGCGCGAGTTACTCAATAATGTAGAAGGCCTTGAAATAATAGAATTGGAAGACGTAGAAACATGTTGCGGATTTGGTGGAACTTTCGCTGTGAAATTTGAAGCAATTAGCATTGCAATGGCCGATCAAAAAGTAACTCATGCACTTGCCACGGGCGCCAAATATCTAATTAGTACTGACTTGAGTTGTTTAATGCATTTGGATGGGTATATAAAAAACAAAGGTTACATCCTGCAAACATTGCATATCGCCGACGTGCTGGCGAATGGGTGGTAATGATCATGTGCTATTGGCAATTTTGCTAAGTGCGACAACTTTTGCTACGTCAGGTTAAACTATAAACTTTCAACCTTAAACTCTCCTCATGGCACATTGGTTAATTAAGTCCGAGCCTTCAAAATATAGTTGGGATAAGTTTGTCGAAGACAAGCAAACCTTTTGGGATGGAGTAAGAAATTACACTGCCAGAAACAACTTAAAAGCAATGAAGAAGGGTGATGAAGTCTTCTTTTATCACAGCAATGAAGGGTTGGAGATAGTAGGCATTGCGAAGGTTGCAAAAGAGGCTTACCAGGACCCAACCACTGAGGATCCTAATTGGGTAGTAGTTGATTTTAAGCCGGTAAAAAAATTAAAAAAACCGGTTACTTTAGCAACTATAAAATCTGATGTCCGGCTGGAAAAAATTGCCCTGGTTAGGCTTGGGCGATTATCTGTTTGTCCTATAACAGATGAAGAATGGAATATTATACTGGAGATTGGAGAGACGAAATAAGGCAAAAGAGCGAAAACGTTTGAATAACCTGGCAAATAATGAGCAAAAAAAAGTTAGTAGTACTTACCGGTGCTGGCATTAGCGCAGAAAGCGGGTTAAAAACGTTTAGAGATACTGACGGTTTGTGGGAAGGCTATGATGTATATGAGGTAGCTACTCCACGAGGCTTTGCAAAAAATCCTGCGTTGGTACTTGACTTTTATAATATGCGTCGCAAAGACGTAGCAGCAGCGCATCCAAATGCAGCGCATATAGGTCTTGCAGAGTTGGAAAAAGATTTCGACGTTACGATCATTACCCAAAATATAGACGACTTACATGAGCGGGCAGGCAGCACCAACGTATTGCATTTGCATGGAGAGATATTTAAAATGCGCAGCGTAACTAATCCCGTTCTGATATCCGAAATAAGGGGAGACATAAATGTGGGAGACGTTGCAGCCGACGGAGGGCAACTGCGACCACACATTGTTTGGTTCGAAGAACTCGTTCCTATGATTGAAGTAGCCGTAGAGGTGGTTACTACCGCAGAGATTTTTGTGGTAATTGGTACCTCTTTACTTGTTTACCCTGCCGCAGGATTGGTAAATTATGCTCCTCGTTTTGCACCGCGATTTATCATCGATAAATCAATTCCTTATACTGCTGGTATCTCCAATCTTACAACTATAGAAAAGCCAGCAACTGCAGGGGTGAAGGAGTTGCAAAAATTACTAGCCGATCTTAAATAATTATTGTAAAAGTAGAGACTGTAATAGCCATTCTTATCGTTACGATACGTATTGAATATTTCTATTTTTACCAGGGTTTTTGAGTAGCATAAAAGAATAAACTGTATTTTCAACCTTCTAACAAAGACTTTTTTACCTATATAAAAAACGAAGAATGCCATTAGAAATTTCCAGAAGAAAAT
>JALYZZ010000556.1 GCA_030948675.1 Bacteroidota bacterium
GTATCAAAATCAATCCAGCCGTAACCAGGAAAATATAGCTGTACCCATGCATGGGCCTGGTCTGCATAAAACCAATACCATCCAGGGTTTTTGCTGCTTCTGTCAACTGTTAAAAAGCCGGCAGCTATACGACTCGGAATACCTAAAGATCGCAGCATAAAAAGGGTAGCTCCGGCGAAGTAGGCACAGTATCCTTTCCTGTTTTCAAATAAAAAGTAGTTCAGCTTACTAGCGCTTGGCAAACCGGGAATACCAGGGTTATCACTATACCTGAAAAGTGGCTGGCCAAACTGATCTTTACCGGTAAAATAATCCCGGATAGCAATCATTTTGTCAACCGGCGTTTTTGCATCTTTGGTTATTTGCCTTGCTAAATCAGTTATTCGATTATACTCTTCGTTGCGAGGCATGTAAGTAAAGTAATCGATGAACTTTTTGTCAATTCCATCATACGAAGATGCTTTTCGCAAAATCTCGAATCGTTGGTTTTGAAACGCTTCAAGTTGTTTGTTGCCGGCAGGGTTGTATATAAAGTAAGCGCTGTTTAAATCACTTACCCACATTTTTGCCCGGTAGGCGCTTTTAAACTGGTTTTTATATTCATTCTCCACTGGTAATGGCTGGCAAAAAAATGCAGTGGAAGGTGCAATGTATTCATTAGGCGAAAGGATGACTCTGTAAATATCTGCTGATACTATTTTACGATTTAATGTTGCCATCGTATTCGAAATGGCAGACGTATCAATTTTTGTAAAATACAGGGGTATTTTTGACGGGTCTGGACTGAACAGATCATTTTTGGGGAACGACTTATCTTCTTCAAACGTTTGTGTTGCCGTGTCGAATTTCGTGTAGTAGGTTGAGGTAAAGTATAAAGGATTAGGCGTTTTTCCATCAGGAAAATAATTATCGAGTTTAGCAACAAAAACAAGTCTTTTGTCTTTGCTTAAAGAGCCAGTCATTTTCATCTGATCTTTGTTGCTAAGACTGCCGTCTTTGTTTTGCTTGGTCATGCTCTCTTTGCCACCTTTATTTTTATTGCCTCCCTGGCTTCCGCCCCAATCCTGCTCTATGTTATTAAACTGTTTTTGAAAGATGAGCAGCATGCTGATTAGTACTACAATTGCAAGGCTGATAAAACCTGCCAGCCTTTTGGTGATGAACACACCGAAGCCCGGTTCATCTTCATTCATATTTCTTATAAGCTCTGAAGTATAAATGACGTAAAAGGCATAAATAAGTACCGGTGCGAAAGAAGATATAAGCGCCGAGGCTGTTACCTGGGTGGTTTTGCTTACTACAATAATTTGCATTACAAGTAGTAAAACGGACCAGAAAATGGTAAAATACCTAGACCTCGAAAAACCATAGCCTGCCAGCCAACCCGCTGAAAAGAGTAGTGAGAAAATTAAAAACTTCACTGATACGAAGAACGCGTCAAACTCGCCTACACTTAACTTGCCAAGAAGTTTATAAGCAATGAAATAAGCGCTAAACAGTAATAGTGCGGTAGTAATAAATCGAAACCGGTATCCGTAAAACACAATAGCAGCTACAATTCCGGTGGTAAAATAAACGCCCTGTTCTACCCAATGATTTTGTAGTAATGAATAATACTGGTTTACATGATACAACAGGTATAGGGCTAGCGCTACTGTTGGCAGCGCTAATAAAAACAGTTGCGCTGTTACTTTCTTCCAGCTATGTATTCTTCCGATTTGCATTTTTGTTGTTTAAAAAGCCGCTACAACTGCACGCGGCCGATAGCAAGTCAATGGCGTTTTCTCCGTTCTTCTACACTTTTGTTGCCTCCACATCTTTCGGGTTTCTTGTACCTGGAAGCTGTCGCTTTACCTGTCACAAGTACAAGTGTGTGACACAACGAAGTAAGGCCCCAGGACTGCCGCTTGGTTCAAAAATATTCCAACTCGTTGATCCCTGCACCGTTAAACTTACAACTCCACAACCTCCTGATACCTGGAGACGACTTCTTCCATCCGTTTTTCGTTGTCTTTAATCTTCTGGCGCAATTGCGACAAAGCCCACCGTCTTTTATAAATTTCAATGTCGTCTTTAGCATCTTTTACAAATAGCCACTGCAACCAATCAATCACATTGTGATTTTTAAAACTATCTGTTAGTTTAATAAATATAAAAGTGATGTCTTTGCCATGGCTCTCTATTAAATGCTTTACCTCGTCAACGTCGCTAAGTGAAGAGACAATGACAACAGAAGCATCAATCGTGTTTACGTAAGACTTTATATCTTTTGCCTGATGCCATTTGCTCGTGCTAATGCTATACTTGATCCATTGTTGTTCATCGGCCAACTTATTTTTGGCAACATCCTGGTCGGGAATGTATCGCACCTCGAAACCTTGCTTTACCAGGTTTTGATAGAGAGACCAGGTGATGACCTTATAGTAATTTAAAAAGGGAATTTCAACAGCACTGTTTCCTTCCCATGCATAACTACTAAAAAATGAAGCATACAGGTAAATATGAGAAGCATAAGGATCCATGACCTCGGGAACCCTCACCACAAGTTCCTTATTCTTTGCATAGATCTTCCAGACGATCCTTCGTACGTCATCGTTATTTTCAAAGTTTTTATAGTTTAAATATTCTCCTTCAACCCGCCTCAGTTGATCTATTCTCGTGCTGGTTTCTTCCGTTTTGCGTGGCAGTACGCTGAGACTTCTCACTTTTGCCAGGGTTGGTTGTGTAAAAAAGTGACTGCTTGCCGGCAGCGTAACTGCCATGGAAAAAAACTGCAAAAGGTCTTCAAAGTACAAAATGCCTTTTTCCACATGATATTCCTTAATCTCCGGCAGACTCCAATGATAAGTTCCTTCAATATAATTGCTAAAAAGTTTCCTGCTGCTGTTTTCAAGCAATGAAAATTTCTCTGAAAAATGTTTCTCATCGTACTGAAGCCGAAGTTTGATAAACCCAAAAACCGGCTTTAAAACCGGCTTTATTACCAGCTTTACAGTTTGTTTTTGATGTAGCTCACTTTCTTTTAAATCTGTCGACACCGCGAAGTCGATTCCTCCTTTTCTTTTATTATAGATGAAGTATAAGTAAGAAAACAAAACGGATAAGAAAGCGATAGAAATAATAGCAACGCAGAAGGCAAGTGCAACTTTTAATAAAAGGCCAAAAATATCGCTGTAAGAAGTGACTGCATCAATTTCATTATGACCGAGAGCCTTATATGCAATGAAAGCGGCAAGGGCAAATACCACAAAATAGATTGTAAAAGGAAAATAAAATGAAGTCCGTCTTAATTGATCGTTTGCCCGTAAAAATTTCATGTTCATTTCGGCGTCAAGGTAAAGAAAGTATGAATGACAGAAAAAAGAGATACCAACAGCAGTGTTATTTTAACCGCCTTTTCACTTTCTTTGCGATCATCATGGCCTTAATAATTAATTACAACCATTGCCTGTGCTGTGGAAGCGCTGCCATAAGCAAAGTTTTTACCTGTAAAGATTATACGGTTTCGCAGGAACAGTTTGACGTGTATAAATGCAGTACATGTACATTTCGGTTTACGCAAAATGTTCCCGCTGCTAACTATATAGGCAGTTACTACCAATCAGATCAATATGTCTCGCACAGTGATACGAAAGAAGGGTTTATTAACAAGGCCTATCACTTCATTAGGAACTACACATTAAAGTCGAAAAGAAATCTGGTAAAAAAGACGGCAGGCGCAGACCGGGGCGTATTACTTGACATTGGTGCCGGCACCGGCGCTTTCGCACATACGATGGAGCAGGCAGGGTGGAAGGTAACTGGTCTTGAACCAGACGATATTGCGCGAAAAAAAGCACTGGATAATTACGGTTTGACACTGTTAGAACTGAGTCATCTCGATCAGACAAATGCAGACACTTTTGATGCCATTACTCTCTGGCATGTACTGGAACATGTACACGACTTACATCGCTATCTTGAAAAATTTATGCAGGTTCTAAAGTTATCCGGCAGATTAATAGTTGCCGTTCCAAATTATACCTGCTACGATTCTTTCATTTATAAGGAATGCTGGGCGGCATACGATGTTCCGCGTCATTTATATCATTTTTCTCCTAAGAGCATGCAAATACTGCTGGAGCAAAAAGGCTTTGAACTGGAAGAATGTAAACCTATGTGGTTTGATAGTTTTTATGTGAGTATGCTTAGCGAAAAATACAAGTTTGGGAAAAATAAATTTATAAGGGCATTTTGGATAGGATTGGTATCAAATATGAAAGCCTTTTACGATCCGAAAAAATGCAGCTCAGTCATTTATATTATCAGGAAGAAATAGAGTGTAGATGTTTGTATAGCAAAAATGTTGTTCGATTGATCTATATTTTCTCCTCAAAAGGCTTCTTGCTGCTATTTCTGTTTTTCAATAAAAACGGTCGATCCAAGGAACTTTCTAAGAGAGTCTTTTACACGGGTGGTATCGGCTAAACGGATTCTAACAGGTAAAAACAACCTGTATTTTACTACGTCACCTACATGTACCGTATCATATTTGTTTTTTGTATTGTATCGATGCAACTGCTGGGTTCTTCTATGTGCACGTTCCTTGAGATTAGTGACCTCAAAAATCATTTTAAAACTAGCGGAGTCGGTACCGGCATTAGACACGGTACCAGCATTTAAAGCAGCGGAAACACTTTGGGTGGCAGCGGCCGAAGTTATGGGTTTTGAAGTGTCGCCTGCAAATGTTTGAGTTATTGTATCGGTAGTTGATATCGGTTGCTCATTATCATTGGTAGTTTGGCGATTGGCCAGAAAATTTGAAACACCCCAGCCAATGCCCCCTAAAGCAGCCAGCGCTGCCACAACAATTAGAATAACCACAAATATTCTTCCTGCATTTGACTGAGACCTGACCGGGTAGTTGTGTTCTTCGTTTTCTCGCTTAGGATTTAATTCTTCTTTCACCGGCAAAAAATTACCGGGAGTAAACTCGAAAGTTCCCTGGTTATTTTTACTAAGCGTGCCAATGCCTTCAATTGTGTAAGGTTTACCAAGATTTATAAATTGTTTGATGTTTGACAGATAAGATTCAAGATCTGAGCGAATAAGAGGCTGTATCTTATGAAGCTTTTTTACAAGATAGGCAATGACGGCCTCCTCCGTTTCGCTTTTAGGGTTATATGTAAACGATAGACCTTCTATTGGGTAATAAATTTCTTTTTCCTGTTCATGTGGTACGCTTACTTTGCTGTCTAGCGTAAATGTTCCTATTCCTTCGAGCCTTAAAGTTTTATTTTCGTACAGAAATGCAGCTAGTTGGTCATCAAATTTCACAAGTTAAAATTTAGGTTTCGCAAACTTAATCAATTTCAAAATGATAGTTTTATCCTTTCAAATATAGCAGGATTAAAAGGCTCTGCAATGTACTTTTTTTGATGTTACCTTTGCCGGTATGCTGACTCCTGACGAAGAAAAATTTTTGATTTATTGGGAAAAAAACAGGGATAAGAAACCTACCCTTCTAAGCCAGTTATCCATCGGCTTACCACTCGGCTTATTACTTTGCGCAGGTATCCTTCTTAATTATGTTTCTGGCTGGTACAGCAGGGCAACAATGGTGGCAAACGGTCAGTCAACGCCGCTCGTTTTAATTGTTGCATTTGTACTGATCATCATTTTTTGCAGTGTCTTTTTTAAACGTCATCAGCGCGAAATGAACGAACAACGATACCTTGAATTGTCTTACAGAAAGAAACTTGAGAATTCTTCAGCTTCTAAGCAGCAGGAAGACGACATTGATAGTCAAGTAAGCAGTTAGAACAGGTAAAGACCCCAAAAAATTTAATGAAGCAGTTTTTAATATTTGCGTCTCTCATTGTTATATTATGTATAGGTTGTTCGAAGAAGGAGGAGGGATGTACACCAGTGACACCCTTAGCAGAAGAGCCGCAAATTTTGGCTTACGCCAATGCCAATGGAATAACAGCAGTAAAACATACCAACGGAATATATTATCAAATAATTGACTCGGGAACAGGGGCAACGCCAGCTTTAAATTCAAATATTTATATTACTTACACCGCTAAATTGCTTAACGGGACACAATTTGATCAATCTACCAATGCCGACAGTACTGGATGGATGTTAGGGAGTTTAATAGAAGGGTGGCAGATAGGTCTGCCGCTGATAAAAAAAGGGGGCAGAATAAAGTTGCTTATTCCATCTTCACTTGCGTATAGCTGCAACGGAAAAGGATCAGCCATTCCACCCAATTCGGTACTCTATTTTGACATTACTTTGGTCGATGTAACCCAGGGA